>JAHILF010000147.1 GCA_018897105.1 Pseudomonadota bacterium | reverse complement strand
TTTTCGCCGGTTGCCTGAGCCCAGGTTCGTCATTCCGGCGAAGGCCGGAATCCAGGTAGTTACGACAATTCTGGACCCCGGCCTTCGCCGGGGTGACGACGAGTGTAGTCAGTTTTTCTTAAGTTAACGGCATTGAACAGCTAGTTGTAATTGCCGGGTCTCTAAGTGAAATAATCACCCTGTTGTTATCTGCCTGATTGCCGTTTTCCACGGGAAACAGAGGGGGCAGGGGAGACATCCTTGCCATCGGCCTGCGCCCCGCCTTCCTTGCCATTCCCGGGCAACACGCCCCCGCTCAGTACGGCAAGCTCCGCAGCAACAACCCCTTCCTCTCTCTTTTTATCCTTACTCGGCTGCTTGAGCCGCAGTCTGCTGAGTTTGCCCATGGGGAATTCCAAGTTTGTGGCCGGCGCTCTCGATCTGGGCGCCGCTTACGATCTGCTGGTTGCGGCTCAGGGCCTCGAGAAAGCCGTTATAGAGCAGGCGGTTGATCTCCCGCGGAATGCCGCCGCTCATGCGGTGCGCCGCGTCATAGCCGTCGGCGGTGAGCAACTGGGGCGGGCCGCCGCATTTGAGCAGCCGGAACTTGATGAACTGTTCGGTCTCGGCCCGGGTCAGCGGCGCAAGGTTCACGCTAAAGGTGATGCGGCCCCGCAATGAGGCGTAGGACGGACTGTTGAGACGCCGGGCCAGGCTGTTTTCGGCGATGAGCAGCACGGTCACCAGTTTTTCTTTTTCGGTTTCGAGATTGGACAGGGTGCGCAGGATGTGCAGGGCGTCGGCTTTGAGGAAATGGGCCTCGTCGATGATGACCACCAGTCGCCGGCCTTTGGCGTGCAGGTGAAGGGCGGCCTCCTGCAGCAGGTTCAGACGTTCATGGGTGAAGCGGCAGGCTGCGTTGGGCTGGTCCGTCTCGGCCAGAATCTGGGCCAGCAGCATGCCTTTGCCCATGCCGGGGTAGACCGGCACGAAAACCGGGACAAAACGGCCAAGGTCCAGGCTGCGGATGACCAGTTGGGAGAGCAGGGTCTTGCCGGTGCCGGACTGGCCGGTGAGCAGGATGAGGGCATGGCAGTCATCCATGCCGATGCGGATCTTCACCAGGGCCTCCTCATGCTGCCGGGTGCGGTAAAAGAGGTCCGTATCCAGGGTGTCCTTGAAGGGATTCTGCTTCAGCCCGAAGTTTTCCGTCCAGCCGGCGTGACTCATGCGGTTTTCCTCCGGGGCTGCGGCAGTGGCTGCTGCCCGTTTTTGATGAGATTGAGGTAGCGGGCAAAGGCGGAGCTGGCGGAAGAGTGTTTTTGCTCCTTTTGCAGAAGATTTGCGGCAATGGTGCGGGTATTTTTGCTGACCCGGGCATTGGGGCGGTAGATGCTGTGGGGCGTGCGGCGGGCCGTGGCCTGGGACACCGTGTTGTCTTTGAGAATGTAGCCGGCGTCAATGATGTCCCGGCCCAGGAATTCCCGGGCGCAGGAGGAGAAACGCAGGCTGACGTCCGCCGCCTGTTTCAGGGACTGCACCATGTTGACCACCAGGTGAATGGGCAGGTTGGGCAGGTTTTCCTGGTGCAGGGCCTTGAGCAGGCCGTAGGCATCGGTAAGCGAGGTGATATCCGGGGTGATGACAAAGAGGATCTCGTCGGCTGCCTGCAGAAAGTCCCGCACGCTGCGGCCCATGCCGGCGCCGGTGTCCACCAGGATGATCTCCGCCGCCCTTTCCAGCTGCACCAGGGATTCGATGATGCGGCAGCGGTCCTGCGCTCTGCTGTCCGCCAGGTCCAGGATGCCGCTGCCCCCGGCAATGATGCCGATGCCCTCCGGGCCCGCCTCGATCAGTTCGGCCATCTCCACCCGGCCCGAGAGCAGATCCGTCAGATTGTGGCGCGGGGTCAGGCCGGCCAGCAGATGGACATTGGCCAGGCCCATATCCGCATCCAGCACCACGCTCATCTTGCCCAGGCGCTGGAACTCAATGGCCAGGTTCAGGGCCAGATTGGTTTTCCCCACCCCGCCCTTGCCCGAGGTGACGGTAATCACCCTGGCAAAGCGCTCTTTTTTCCTCTGCTGGCCGCTCTCCGCCCCCTGCTGCCGGGCATGGATGCCGGCAAAAGCGGCGATACTTGCCGGAGCAAAAAACAGGGCGCCGCCCAGCAGGATTTTTTTCGGCAGTTCAGCGGGATATTCGGACTCGTAGAAACGGATCAGGCTCTCTTCAAGCCCGGTCAGGCGGACAACATCATCTATGCTCAGCAGCTGGTCAGGCATCAGGGGCGATTTTACACTTCTGGTCCTTCACCGCCCGTTCAATGGTATCCAGCACCTTGTCCAGCATGAACGGTTTTTTCAGGCAGGCAAAGGCGCCTTTTTTTACGGTTTCCTTGATCTCGTCCAGGGAGGCCAGCCCGGTGATGATGATGACCTGCACTTCCGGGTATTCCTTTTTGATGAATTCCAGCACCTCCAGGCCGTCTTTGCGCGGCATGCGGATGTCGAGCAGCACCACGTGATATTTACCGTGGCGCAGTTTTTCCAAGCCCTCGACCCCATCATAAGCCCCGTCAACAGCAAAACCTGCGGCCTTGAGGAATTCCTGCATGATTTCGTTTAGGATGCGTTCATCATCCACCACCAGAATTTTGCATTTTTCCGGCGTCGCTTTGGCTGTATTCGTTTTTTTCTTTGTCTTCAGGATGTTTTTCATCTGGCGCAGCCTGCCGCTCTTGTCCTGGGGCAGACGCATGATGAAGGTGGCACCCTCTCCTTGCTTGCTTTCCGCCCGCAAGGTGCCCTGGTTGTGTTCCACAATGGCGTGGCAGACCGCCAGGCCCAGGCCCGTGCCTTCCCCTTCCAGTTTGGTGGTGAAAAAGGGATCAAAGATCTTATGCAGATCCTTTTTGGCGATGCCGGTGCCGGTATCGACCATGGTAATCTCGATGAAATCATCGCCGGTGACTCCGGTGATGGTCAAGGTGCCGCTCTGGGGCATGGCCTGACAGGCATTCATGAACAGATTTAAAAAAACCTGCTCGATCTGCTGGGGATCCACCATCACCTGGGGCAGGGTTTTGGGCAGCTGGTTGTCAATGCGGATATTGACCAGCGGGGCTCTGCTTTTGGCCAGAGCGAGGGCCTTGGCCACGATCTCCCCAATCTCCACCGGGCAAAATTTCGGTTCCGTGGGTTTGGCAAAACCCATGAGATCCTGGATGACATTGGAGATCCTGGTTTCCTGGTCCGAGATGATCTGCAGGCGTTCCATCAGCGTCTCGTTTTCAGGTAATTGATTGATCAGCCGTTTGAGGATCTGCAGGTTCAGCGAAACGATGGTGAGGGGATTATTGATCTCATGGGCCGCGCCGGCGGCGAGCCTGCCCACCGTGGCCAGACGATGGGAAGAAAAGAGCTGTCGCTGGTTTTCTTCCATTTTGCGGGAGGTTTCGGTCAGTTTGCGCGCCTGCCGGGTGATGTCCTGATGCAGGAGCAGGCGCTCAATGGCCATGCCGGCGGCCGAGGTCATGGCCTCGAAGTTTTTCTGCAGAGCGGCAAAACCGTTGCGGATGAAATCCGGGCCGCTGCTGAAATCGACCACCAGCTGGCCCAGCAGCTGCTCTTTGCGCCAGCGGGAATAATGGTCGGCCATAAAAAAGGTGGCGAGGAACTTGGAGCCGGTCATGATGCTGAACATGCGCGACTCGGCAATCCGGCCGTGCAGCAGGTCATGGGTGACCTGTTCCAGCCTGTTTGCCGCTTCCACCTCGATATCGTTGGTGGCGTAATTGCGTCTGTTATCCAGATCGGCAAGACGGCTGGGCAGCTCCACATTCTGGAAGACCTGGTGGTCGGCCAGGGAACCGACGAAACGATGGGCCGCCGGGTCGCGGATCAGGCAGAGGCAGCGTTTTACGTCAAAGGCCCGGCATACCGAATCGGCCACCACCTCGGCGGCCTCCGTCAGGGTGATGTTGGAATGGAGTTTCCGGTGCATGTCGCAGGTGGCGGCAAGAACCTGATTGGTGGCTAGCAGCAGCTGATTGTTTTCATCAAGCTCCATGCTCATTTTGCCGAGACTGACATTGGCCGAGCGCACCAGTTTCTGATAATCATCCTCATTCCAGAAACCGAGGATCTTGCACACCTCGGCAACCCGCAGATGGACATCGGCCATGATGTTGTCGATATCCTCCGTGCTGAGCTGGTGCAGCCGGATCAGGTTTTCCAGGGCAAAATGGAAATGGTCATGGCACACCGGCGTTTCGGTGAGAAAGTAACTTGAACCCACGTTATGGGTGACACACAGCACATCGGCAAAGCGGATGAGCTGGGGCAGATGGTCCAGCTCCGGGCGGATGGGTTCGATCACCGGCTGGTGGTGCAGCCACATTGATCTGGTTAAACTTTCAGGAAAACCGTAGCGTTCGCCGATTGTTTTTCCCACATCGATATGGTTGAAGCCGGCAATGGCCTGCTCCACATCAAGGGGCAGGAATTCATTTCTGCTGCTGTGGGGGGCATAATCGGACAATTCCCGGCAGATCTGGTTGAATTTGTCGGGAAACTGCTGAAAAAAGACGAGTTTGCCCAGGTCGTGGGTCAGTCCGGCCAGATAGGCCTGGTCCGGGGAAGGGAAATCAAGCTTCCGGGCCAGGGCCTCGGCGGTGGCGGCTACCCCGATGGAGTGCAGCCAGAAATTCACCAGCTTGGTCTGGTGGGGTGCGATTTTTGCCGAAAAGGTGTCAAAAATGGAGACCGAAAGAATGATACTGCGCAGGGCATTGAAGCCTGTGGCTGAAATTGCCTGGGGAATGGTGTCAATTTCCTTTCTGGCACCCACATGGGCGGAGTTGGCGTACTGGAGAATTTTACCGGTGAGCACCTGATCGTTTTTCAGCAGATCAGCGATGGAGTCAAAGGTGGAATGTTCCCCCTCCATGAGGCGGATGGCCTCAATTGCCACCGAGGGCAGAGTGGGAAGACTATCAAGAGAGAAAGTGCACTCAAGAAGATTTTCAGGCATGATTGTCTGGCTGGGAAATGGAGTATGTAAAAGAGGCGCAGTAAAACCCGCCTGCCCTGTCGGGCAACATAAACCGCCGGGCAAGCCCATCGTTGCGACACATGAAAGAGCTGCTCAGCCCGGAAAAATCTCTATCAGGGTGAGCAGGCATATTCGGGTCACAATCGACGGGCCCTTGTTGTTTCACCACCGGTGGAACTATCGTCCGAATCCTCAGCTGGAGGTGCTGCAGGACTGGTCCTGTTTGGAGCAGCTCGCGCCTGACGCGGAAGACAGGATGTACTGGCGGGCGACCTTGACCCGGACATTGTCGGCGATTTCCAGGGTCACAACCGAATCGGTGATGCCGGTGATTTTTCCGTGCAATCCGCCGCCAGTGATGACCTCGTCTCCTTTTTTCAGGTTGCTCAGAAATTCCTGCAGGGCCTTGGCCTTTTTCTGCTGCGGGCGAATAAGCAGGAAATAAAAGACTATAAAGATCAGAATCATCGGCAGAAAGCCGGTTAATGGATTTGCTGCAGGGGATGCCGCCGCATCAGCAGCATAGGCGAGAGATGTCATAACTTCACTCCTTGATGGATGTTAATTTGGGGGAATCTGCTGTTCCCTCATAGCATAAAATTCTTTTCTGAATATTTCAAAGCGATCCTCTTTGATTGCCTGCCGCATCTCTGCCATAAGATTGACAAAATAATGCAGGTTGTGGATCGTATTGAGTTGCGAGGCCATGATCTCCTTTGCCATGTACAGATGGCGCAGGTAGGCCCGCGAATAGTTGCGGCAGGTGTAACAGTCGCAATTTTCATCCGCGGGTCTTGGATCATTATAATGGCAAGCATTTTTTATAACAAGCCTGCCCTGAGAAGTAAAGAGCATTCCGTTTCTGGCATTGCGGGTAGGCATGACGCAGTCGAACATATCGATGCCGCGGAAGACGCATTCAACCAGATCCTCGGGCGTACCGACCCCCATGACATACTTGGGGAAATCCGCGGGAAGAAGGGCGGCCGTGCGGGCGGTCATGTCGTACATGACTTCCGTTGGTTCGCCCACGCTGAGCCCCCCCAGGGCATAGCCGTCAAAGCCGATGGACACCATATCCTGGACGGACCGGGCCCGCAGATCAGGGTACATGCCGCCCTGGACGATGCCGAACAGCAGCTGTCCCGTCTCCTGCTGGGCTGCTCTGCACCGGGCGGCCCAGCGGGCGGTGAGGGCGGTGGCGGTCTCGGCTTCCTGCCAGGTGGCGGGGTAGGGGATGCAGGTGTCCAGGCACATCATGATGTCCGAGCCCAACGCCTCCTGCACCGCCACTGCGTCCTCGGGACTCAAAAAGTGGCTGGAACCGTCCAGGTGCGATTTGAAGGTGGCCCCTGCTTCGGTGATGCGGGCCAGTTCTTTCAGGCTGTAGATCTGGAAGCCGCCGCTGTCGGTCAGAATAGGCTTGTGCCAGTTCATGAACTTGTGCAGCCCGCCGAGCTGGCGAATCAGCTCATGGCCCGGCCGCAGAAAGAGATGGTAGGTGTTGCCTAAAATGATCTGGGCGCCGATCTCCAGCAGATTTTCCGGGGTCACCCCTTTGACCGTGGCCTGAGTGCCCACGGGCATGAAGACCGGGGTCTGGATGACGCCGTGCAGGGTGCGCACTTCGCCGGCGCGGGCCGCGCATCGGGATGACTGGGCGTGCAGGGTAAAGGGTGAGCTCATTCTTCCAACCGCCACAGTCCGAGGAGTTCCTTGATGCCCTTTTCCGCCAGATCGGCCAGTTGGTCGAATTCGCCCCGGGAAAACGGTTTGCCTTCCGCCGTGCCCTGGGCCTCGATCCAGCGTCCGTCACCGGTCATGATGAAATTGGCGTCCGCCTCGGCCCGGGAATCTTCCCGATAATCCAGGTCGAGCAGGGGCACGCCGTCCACGATGCCTGCGCTGACGGCTGCCAGGGGTAAAATGGCCGGCATCTCCTCCAGCTGTCCATTTTCCTGCAGTTTGATCACCGCATCGCGCACCGCCAGGGCCGCACCGGTGATGGCTGCGGTGCGGGTTCCGCCGTCGGCATTGAGTACATCGCAATCGATGCGGATGGTTCGTTCGCCGAGCTGGGTCAGATCAAGCATCATACGCAGGGAGCGGCCGATGAGCCGCTGGATTTCATAGGTCCGGCCGGAGCGGCCCTTGACCGCCTCTCGGGCCATGCGCGAGTTGGTGGAGCAGGGCAGCATGCCGTATTCCGCCGTGATCCAGCCCTTGCCGCTGTCCTTTAAAAAGGGGGGAACGCTATTCTCCACCGTGACTGCGCAGAGAACGTGGGTATTGCCCATTTTTATTAATACAGAGGCATCGGCCTGGGGCTGGAAGTTTCTTTCAATGGTAAAATTCCGCAGTTCGTTTGGTGCTCGTTGATTTGTGCGCATATTTTTCTTTTTATTTGCCGGGCAATGAGTTCTGCCGCAGCATCGGGCTATTTTTTTCAGCATATTTCGCCGGTCGCCTGCAAGGCGGGAAGAGGCGGTTATCTTTTTCCTGGAGCATCTGTTTTCATATCCGTATATTTATGCTAAGGTGCTGACCTTTGCCTGAAATATCCCCCAATGTAAACTATTTTTGAGACGAATACGATGCAATCATTAAAATACTGGCAGAGGTTTGCAAGCAACGGACTGGCGATTTACATTAATGCGCAGAAGCCGGACTGGTTTGTGGCCGGCATCAAGGCTGATAACCTGTTGCAGCGGGCCATGACGGATGATTTTCCATCCCCCGATCATGGGTCCTGGGTATCTGGGGCTGGTGAAGACGTGCTTGACCGGGCCCTTATTTTTTCCCATCTGGCAAATTCGGGGACCGAGGCCTACCCTGGCCGGGAAAATTTTCTTACCCTCTCCTCATTAAAAGAATGCTGGTTTCATCTGACCAATCAGTGCAATCTCGCCTGCCGGCACTGTCTTTTTTCCGCTTCTCCGGCCCAGTCCAGTTCACTCAGCCGCAAGCAGCTTGAAAAAGGCATCGCCCAGGCCAGGACGCTGGGCTGCACGCTTTTTTATTTTACCGGCGGAGAACCATTTGTCTACCCGCAATTTTCGGAAATCATTCAAAATCTGCTTGAGGACCGGGAAGTCCATGCCGTGATTTTGACCAACGGCCTGCTGCTCGCGGCAAATATCGATTTCCTGCAGCGCGTCCCGGCCGAGCGCCTGCATCTGCAGATCAGCCTGGACGGCATGGAAGAGAGCCATGACGCCCTGCGGGGCAAGGGGACCTTTGCCCGGCTGCTGGCCAATCTCATTGCCCTGCGGCAGACGCGGCTCACCGCCACCCTCTCCGTTGCCGTCAATCGGGAAAATATTCATGATCTGCCAGCCATGATCGGTTTTGCGGCTGAGCAGGGTATCGGCAATATGCATCTGCTCTGGCATTTTGTCCGGGGCAAGGGCAGTGACGAGCAGTTTGTGCCGCCCGAGGAAATCTGGATGCATCTGGCGGGCTGCCTGGAAATCGCCGAGGAAAAGGGCGTAGCCATTGATAATGTGGAGACCATCAAAGGCCAGGTATTTTCCACCCCGGGCACCCGTCATGATTTAAGCAACAGCGGTTGGGAATCACTGACCGTGGGGCCTGACGGCAATATCTATCCCTCGCCGGCCCTGGTGGGCATCGCGGCGCTTTGCTGCGGTTCTCTTGATCAGGGCCTTGAACAGGGGTGGCGCACCAGCCCTGTGCTGCAGGATTTGCGCGCCGCCACCCTGGCGGGCAGCGCCTATGAGCGGAACGCTCTGCGCTTTCTGGTGGGCGGCGGGGATATCGATCACAGTTATGTTGCCGCCGGGAAATTCACGGGCCATGATCCCTATGTTCCCCTTTATAACCGCATTGCCCTCTGGCTCATTGGCCGCCAGGCCGGCAGCTACCCCCAGGCGGACGGCACGGCTTTTCTGTTGAAAATGGGCGATGTCCGTTATGACTGCGCCGACGGTGAGCAGGGGGTGGCGCTGACCCACTGCAACTGCGTCGTTTCCCTGGCAGCGGACGGCGGTCATGGCACGGTGCGGGAGTTTTATGCCCGGGCCGCCACCCTGGCCAATGAGGATATTGTCAACCCCTTTGCCCCCCAGCAGGCCGAGGCGCTGTTTATTCCCACCGTTTCCCGGCAGCGTTCCTACGGCTGCGGCAGCCCGGTGCAGGATGCGGGGCTGCAGCCGGGGGAAACCCTGGTGGATCTGGGCAGCGGCAGCGGGGTGGAGTGTTTCCAGGCAGCCAGGATGGTGGGGGAGACGGGGCAGGTCTATGGCATTGATATGACCGATGAGATGCTGAGCCTGGCCCGATCATCCCAGGAACAGGTCGCCCGGGAGCTCGGCTATGACAATATGGAGTTCAAAAAGGGCTTTCTGGAGGCCCTCCCGCTGCCAGACGGCGCGGCCGACGTGGTGATTTCCAACTGTGTGATTAATCTGAGCCCTGACAAGCGGCGGACCCTGCATGAGGCCTTCCGTATTTTACGGCCCGGCGGCAGGCTTGTGGTCTCCGATATCGTCACCGATGAGCCGATTCCGGTCCACATCAAAAATAATGCGAAACTGCGGGGTGAATGTCTGGGCGGGGCCATGCAGCAGGTGGACCTCATGGCCATGCTTCAGGCCACAGGCTTTACCGCCATGAAACTGGTCAAGCGGTTTCCCTATCGGCAGCTGGACGCCACCTCCTTTTATTCTCTGACCTTTGCCGTCTGCAAGCCTGCGGCCCAAGAGATGGTTGATGCCATCTATCGCGGCCCGTTTGCCGCGGTTTACACGGAAAGCGGCGAGCTGCTGCTCAAAGGCAAAAAAACCAGAGTCGCCCTGAGCGATATTGAGGCACTTGATGATTCCGTCTTTGTAGTTGATGCCAACGGCGCGGTGACCAATATTGCCCAAACGGGAGGCTGCTGCGGCGTGCCGCCTGAGACTGCCTCATCGGCTGATTTGTCCTGCTGCCCGGCACCCAGCGAAAAAAAACGGCAACATGCCGACTGCCTGGTGTGCGGCAGCGAGTTGCGTTATTTCACCACTGAACGGGAAAAGGCCTGTTATTACTGCGGCGAGAAGAAAGCAGCCAATGCCTCCTGCCTGGGCGGCCATTTTGTCTGCGATGCCTGTCACCAGCATAAGGGGGTGGCGGTGATCAGAAAGATCTGCACGGAATCGGCCATCGAAGACATGGTGACGCTGATGAAAAAAATCAGATCCCTGCCGGCCATCTCCATGCATGGCCCGGAGCATCATGCCCTGGTGCCGGGCATCATTCTCTCCACCTACCGGGCCCGGGGGGGCAAGGTGGGCAACAAGGATATCCTGGCGGCTATTGAGCGCGGCAGCAAGGTGCCGGGCGGGGTGTGCGGTTTCTGGGGCAGCTGCGGCGCGGCGGTTGGGGCGGGCATCGCCTTTTCCGTCATTCTTGGGGCAACGCCCCTGACCCCGAAAAAGCGGCAGATGGCCCAGCAGGTTACGGCCAGGATTCTGGAAAAAATCGCCTGTTTTCAGGCCGGCCGCTGCTGCCAGCGGGAGACGATGATCGCCCTGCAGGAGGCGGCGGACTTATCAGCAGAAATTCTGCCGGTCCCCCTGCTGGCCGCAGATTCCCTGGCCTGCAGCCAGTATGCCCTGAACCGCGAGTGTATCCGCCAGGCCTGCATGCTCTGGGAACAGCGGGATCAGAATGCGGCAACCGTGCAGTCGCTTGCCCTGGTGATCTGACCATGCCTGAACTTCCTGAGGTTGAGGTTATCCGCCAGGGGCTCATACCCCATGTGGTTGACCGGGAGATTGTCTCCATTGCCTGCTCGGCCAAAAAACTGCGGATGGACATCCCGCAAAAAGATCTTGAACGCTGGCTCAAGGGCGGCAGGATCAGCGCCATTAAGCGTCGGGGCAAATATCTTATTTTTCTGCTGGAGAGCGGCGCGGCCATGATCGTTCATCTGGGCATGACCGGCAAACTCGGTATTTTCCCTGCCGCGGCCCCGCCGGCCCTGCACGATCATGTGGTGTTCAGACTGCGGGACGGGATGCAGATGCGCTACAACGATATTCGGCGTTTCGGCATTATCCGGGTGCTGACCCCGGAACAGTTCCGAGACAATGATCCGTTCAGGGATATGGGCTGTGAGCCGCTGGAAAAGGATTTCTCCGGTCGCTACCTGAAAAAAATGGCCGGCAGCCGGCTGCAGCCGGTGAAGAATTTTCTCATGGATAACCATATGGTGGCGGGCATCGGCAATATCTACGCCAATGAGATCCTTTTTCATGCCGGCATTCACCCGGCTAAGCCCATTGGTTTCCTGACCCTGCCCAGGTGGAATACGGTGGCCGAAAAGACCAGGGAGGTCTTACTGCGCGCCATTGCCTGCGGCGGCAGTTCCATCAGCGATTTTGTCAACAGTTCCGGCCAGAAAGGATACTTTCAGCTGGAATTAACGGTTTATGGGCGGGCAGGGCAGGGGTGCACTCGCTGTTCAGCCACCATTGAGCGGCTGGTAATCGGCGGCCGAAGCACCTTCTTCTGTCCCAACTGCCAGAAATAATTATCCTGCCAGCCTGGGGCCGGAGATATCAGCTGGCCTGCAGGGCCGCACCGATCAGGGATGCCGCTTTTTGTAAGGCCTCGCGCTCGAGATGGCGGGTGATGGAAAAGCGCAGGCGCGCCGTGCCCTCCGGCACGGTGGGCGGCCGGACTGCGGTGGCAAAAATTCCCTGACCGCGCAGGGACTGGGCGATATGCAGCGCCCGGCTGCTGTCGCCGATCATGATCGGCACGATCTGGGACGGGCCGAGGCTGGTCAGTCCAATTTCTGCTAAGGCGGCCTTGAAACAGTCCACCTTGGCAAAGAGATCCCGCCGCAGTTCGGGCTCCCGGCGGATGATTCTGGTGGCCCCGAGCGAGGCGCCGATGACCGCCGGCGGCAGGCCGGTTGAGAAGATGAAGGTTCTGGCCCGGTTGATGAGAAAATCGATCATGTTTTTGGTGGAAGCGATATAGGCCCCGTAGCTGCCCAGGGCCTTGCCGAAGGTGCCCATGGCCAGGTCAACCCGGCCCGCCACCCCCTCCTCCTCGATAATGCCGCCGCCATTTTTGCCGAAAACCCCGGTGGCATGGGCCTCGTCCACCATGAGCAGACAGTTGAATCTCTCCTTAAGCTGTACCAGGTCACGTAAGGGACAGCGGTCGCCGTCCATGGAGTAGAGGGATTCCACCACAATCAAGGCCTCACCCTTGCCCCGCTGTTTATGCAGGAGTTCTTCCAGGTGGTTCAGATCATTGTGGTGAAAACGGACTAACTTTGCCCGGGACAGGCTGCAGCCGTCATAGATGCTGGCATGGTTCAAGCGGTCGGTAAAGATGACATCGTTACGGCCGACCAGGGCCGGGATCACCCCGCAGTTTGCCAGATAGCCGCTGCCAAACAGCAGGGCCGCCTCCTGGCCTTTGAGTTCGGCCACCTCCGTTTCCAGTTGGTGGTACATGGCCAGGTCCCCGCTCATGAGCCGCGCCGCGCCTGCCCCGCAGCCGGCCATGTCGAGAAAATGCCTGCTTTGCGCCATCAGCTCTGGATGGCAGGAAAGGCCGAGGTAGTCATTGGAGGAAAAATCAAGCAGCCGGCGGCCGGCATGGCCCGGAACAACCAGTTGCCCCTGCGGCAGCCTTTTAACCGGGGTCAGCTGCCGGAGCAGGTCTTTCTTTTTTTGCTCGGTCAACCAGTTCCGGATGTCCATGTTATTGCCAGAGGTCTCGTATCGCCTGCACGAATTGTCGGTCCATTTCAGGACTCCTGCCCCGCTGGGTCAGGTAGCCGCCGATCATCATGCCGTCGGCCCCAGCCATGAAGGCTGAGCTGAGAAAATCGTGCAAGGCCGATTCCCGCCCTGCTGCCAGCCGCAGGGCCGCATCCGGTAAAATGAGCCGGAAGAGGGCGATAGCCCGCAGGATTTCTTGAATTCCCAGTGGTTTGGTTTGTGCCAGCGGGGTGCCGGCCAGTGGAATGAGGATGTTGATCGGCACTGATTCCACCCGCAGTTCCGCAAGAGTTACAGCCATGGAGATGCGGTCTGTTTCGCTCTCGCCCAAACCGATAATGCCGCCGGCGCACACTTCAAGACCCGCCTGCTGAGCCGCCTGAATCGTGGACACGCGTTCGTCGAAGGTATGGGTGGTGACGATGTTGGGGAAGAACTCCCGTGACGTTTCGAGATTATGATGATAACGGCTCAGTCCCGCCTGTTTCAGCGCCTGCAGGTCCTGTTGGCTTGCGATGCCCAGTGAGGCGCAGACATGAATGTCAACCTGGTCTTTGATTGCCGCGATGATATCGGCCACAGCCGGCAGGAGCCTGTCTGTTATGCCTCTGCCGCTGGTGACAATGGAGAAATGTGAGGCGCCATCTTCTTTGGCCTGCCTGGCTGCGGCAATAATTTGTTCTGAGGTTTTGAGTGGGTAGACCGGGGTGTCTGTTTTGAAATGGACGGATTGGGTGCAGAACCGGCAGTCTTCACTGCACTGTCCGGATTTTGCATTGATAATGGAACAGAGGGAGAGGCTTTTGCCCCTGCGGGCAAGTTTAGTTTCAAGCGCCCTGGAGATCAGTTCCCGGCAGGGCAGGGCACGCAAGGAGACTATGTCAGCCGGGGAGAAGAGGCTCATTTGGTCTTCCTTAGACCGAAAACTCCTCCCTTGCTTTTTTGCCGTGTGAAGGCCGGAGTCCGCCCACTGTGCCGCGGTGCCTGTCTGCGTTGGCGCGATTTTATTTCCGGGGCGGGAAGTTCAATCTCGTCAGCCGCTTCTCCGCCGGCAGCTTCCCGGTAAATCATATAAAATTGCGAATTCTCGCGAAAATAGCTCTTCTTTTTCAGCCATGACGGCCATTTACCGTCAGTGTCATGGGCAATGAACAGGGTGAGGCGGGCGAGAAGGGAGGCAATATACTCGATGGTAGCCTTTTTGATATTGAGATGATTGAGGTTGGTGTCAAGGGCGATTTTAATCTTGCCCGACAGGGAAAAAAGTTGGCTGTTTTTTAGCTGCTCCTGCATTTCAGGGAAGTTTTTCTGCGTCCAGGGAATCAAAAAGAGTCCCAGCAGGAAAGCCTCTGACAATTGCTGTTTGTTGTTTTGCACACGTTCAATAACGGCAAAAATCCTGGCGAGCAGTTCTTGCCGTTCTGCGTCGTCGTCGGCGAAAACCCCCTGATAAAAGGGGAACAGCACATAGAAGACGCCGCTGTCGAGTAAAAGCTGCAGCCATTGGCGGTTTGCTCCGCCGCGCAGGTCTTTCAGCAGTTCGTCGCGGATGCGGGAAACCGGGCAGAGCTTCAGCTCCGACCGGTGACGAATAATGGACTGCCAGGTGTTTTCTTCAATGGAAAAACCGATGCGTGCGGCATGGCGAATGGCTCGCAGCATCCGTACGGGATCTCTGGTGATTCTTTTCTCCGGATCTCCGACCATGCGGATGATGCGGTGGTTGAGATCTGCCACCCCGCCTGTATAATCAATGATAGTTTCATTTTCAATGTCATAAAACAGTGAGTTGATCGTCAGATCACGGCGAAAGGCGTCATCCGCCTCAGAACCGAAGGTGTTGTTGGCCGGCAGCACATTGATTTCTCCTTCAATGTCATACTCGCTGCGGCAGCGGAAGGTGGAGACTTCAATGATCTTGTTGTCAGAGAAAAAAATCTGGACAAGACGGAAGCGGCGGCCGATGGTCCGGCTGTTGCGGAATAGTTTGCGGATCTGCCCCGGCTTGGCATCGGTGCTGATGTCATAATCCTTGGGGGTTTTACCAAGATAGAGATCACGGACACCCCCGCCCACGAGATATGCGTTATGTCCCTCTTTGTGCAGCAACGAAAGCACTTTCAGCGCGTCTCTGTCAATATCTTTGCTGGAGAGAGAGTGGGCTGATCTGGGAATAACAAGTGGTGCGGGTTCATCGGCGGTAACAGGAATTTTCTGAGTTTTTTGTGCCATGTCTCTTTAAATTATGAGAAAAAAAATTGGATATGGAGGTCCGTGGTGAATATCATTTCGGAAAAAATGCTGCGGTTTTGTACATTTCTGCCGGGGATTTCGCCCGGCAGACTTTTAATAAATTACTTATAATTTTTTGCGACTATGCCTTTCTTGCCTTGTTTTGTCAAGAGAAGCGTTGTCTTTGTCCCCATGATTATGTTATTTTGCGATGATGATGAGATATCGAAACGCTTTAGCCGCAGGTGATTTTTTTGGAAGGAGATAAGGGAATTCATCCCGGTTTGATCGGCTTTGATATCGACTGTGTTGTGGCCGATACCATGGAAGCCTTTATACGTCTAGCCATGATTGATTATGGCATCAAGGTTTTGCCGGAGGATATCACGTCATTTCAGGTAGAGAGCTGCCTTGCTGTTCCACCTAGCATTATCGATGAAATTTTTTCGAGGTTGCTTTTGGCTCCGGTGGAAAATGGTCTTAAACCCATGGCCCATGCGGTTGCGGTTTTGACAGAGATGTCAGCTTGCGCGCCTGTAACTTTTATCACGGCCCGTCCGGAAAGAGAACCTGTTGACAGATGGCTGGAGAGCAATTTCCCTCAAGATGTTTACCGCAATTCTCGCCTTGTTGCCATGGGTAAACATGATGGTAAAGCTCAATATGTAAGAGAACTCGGACTGCAATATTTTGTAGATGATCGGGTGGAAACCTGCATCGAACTGGCGCTGGCCGGCATTTCTCCCATAGTTTTTGCGCACCCCTGGAACCGGGGGCGTCATTCTTTTGCCTCAATCGACAGCTGGCTTGACATCAAACAGAGGATATTCATAAATGAATACGTCTCATAACGACACTTTTCTTTCCGGCCGGAGAAATCCCGTGCCAACTGTCGATATCATTATTGAAATTGATGGAGGCATTGTTCTTATCAAGCGTAAGAACCCGCCATTCGGCTGGGCAATTCCAGGCGGTTTCGTTGATTACGGTGAGACGCTTGAAGCAGCTGCGATACGTGAAGCAAAGGAAGAAACGGGGCTTGATGTTACACTGCGCTGCCAAATGCACAGCTACTCTGATCCCAGTCGGGACCTACGCCTCCATACCATAACCACGGTTTTTATTGCGCAAGCTTCTGGTACGCCCCATGCGGCTGATGATGCAGTTGAAGTCGGGATTTTCACCAGGGGCAGTCTGCCAACGCTTGCCTTCGACCATGCAAAAATCCTTGAGGATTATTTCAATGGAAGAGGGGAAACGGGTAATTCACCAATTTGTTTTTAATAGTCCTTTTTTCCCGTGTTCTTATTCTGTATTTAGCCTTTTTTGCCTCTCGCTACTTTCCACCCTTCCGGGCTTCAAAATTTTCGCAAACTCTTTTATTTAATGTTGTTTTTACTCCTTGTCTCTGGTATATATTTTTTTTCTAAATTGGCTAAGGAGGATTAAGTTTAATGGGAAACATTGTAACAGAAACCAAACAACACGATGACTATCAGGCCATCGAAGAAGGAATGAGCTTTGCTGAGCTCTTCAATGACGAGCAATTAACTGTCGCAAATGTAGGAGATGTCGTACAGGGTACGATAATCGATGTAAGCGATAATTTCGCTGTCATCGACATCGGTGACAAGTCAGAAAGTGAAATACCTTTGAGTGAATTTAAAAACGAAGGTGTTGATGTTGAAGTAAAGGTTGGTGATATCTTTGACGTTTATGTTGAAAAACGTGAAGCTGAAGGCGGATTGCGGTTGTCCCGTGAAAAGGCGATCGGTATCAAAGTCTGGGAAGATATTGCCAATATTCAGGAAGCAGATGGTACCATCCAGGGTCGCATAGAGAGTCGCGTCAAGGGTGGTCTTTCCGTAGATATCGGCGTACCTGCATTTCTGCCATATTCACAGATTGATCTACGTCCTGTCAAGGATCTCGATAATATGATAGGTCAAACCTACGATTTCAAGATTCTTAAATTTAATCGCAAACGCAACAATGTAGTTATATCTCGCAGGGCAATTCTAGAAGCCGACCGTCAGAAACTCCGTGAGGAAATGCGTTCTTCACTTGAGGAAGGTGCTGTTGTTTCGGGTTCTATTACCAATATCACCGATTATGGTGTCTTTATTGATCTTGGCGGTCTTGACGGTCTTTGTCATATTACCGACCTCTCGTGGGGACGTGTTTCCCATCCATCCAAACTATTCAAGGTTGGACAGGAAATTGAGGTAAAGGTGCTCAAATATGACAAGGAAACCGATAAGGTTTCCCTTGGGGTCAAGCAGCTTAAATCTGATCCTTGGTCAACTGTTGAACAGAAATACCCGATCGGTTCTCGAGCAATGGGCAAAGTTGTCAGTATCACCGATTATGGTGTTTTTGCCGAACTCGAAGAAGGGGTTGAAGGTTTGGTCCACGTCTCAGAAATGTCTTGGTCCAAGAAAACCCGTCATCCCTCAAAAATTGTTTCTGTCGGTGACGAGATTGAAATTTCCATTCTCAATATCGATGTCGACGCCAAGAGGATTTCCCTTGGCATGAAGCAATTACAGCCTAATCCATGGGATCTTGTTACAGAGAACTACCCGGTTGGATCAATCATTGAAGGAAAAATCAAGAATATTACTGATTTTGGTATATTTATCGGCATCGAAGAAGGCATTGACGGCCTGATTCATGTGTCTGATCTTTCATGGACCGAGCGGATTAAACATCCCTCTGAAAAATATTCAAAAGGTCAAACGATTCAGGCTGTTGTTTTGAAAATAGACCGCGAAAATGAAAGATTCTCTTTAGGTATTAAACAGTTGACCCCTGATCCATGGCAGCAGACAATTGAGAAATACCCTGTCGGCGCCTTGGTAACCGGTAAAATTACCAATGTCACTGATTTCGGTATATTTGTCGAAGTAGAGGAAGGCATCGAGGGTCTTGTTCATGTTTCTGAGATTAGTAAAGAAAAAATTAACACACCTGTTGGCATGTACAATGTCGGTGATACCCTGGACACTAAGGTTATCAGTGTCTCCGCCAAGGACAGGAAGATCGGCCTTTCCATCAAGGCAATGAGTGAAGATAGTTCCGAGATGAAGATTGATGAGTACAAAAAACAACAACTCTCTTCTGGTCCTTCAACCCTTGGTGACTTGTTGAAAGAAGAGTTTGATAACCAGGAAAAATAGGAGACGCTGAATCGTTATTATTTAGCTGAAGCTTCTTGATATGTCGCAAGAAAGGTTATTTCGCCAAAAACATCCCTTACTCACGGGTTTTTTTATCCTGGGAGTTCTGCTCATGTTTTTTGGGTTCGGAATAACCTTTTTTGTTGTCAACATGGGGCACCAGGTCGGTAAATCTCATTTTTTGGGTACGGGTAATGATAGTGTAGGTGTTGTTGAGATAAAAGGTCTTATATCAGACGCCGAACCGGTTCTTGATCAACTTCTCCAGTTTAGGTTGTCAAAATCCGTTAAAGCGGTTGTGGTGCGTATTGATAGTCCCGGTGGAGCGGTTGGCGCTTCTCAGGAAATATTTCGTGAGATAGCACGGTTGAATAAGGTGAAGCCTGTAGTTGCTTCCATGGGGTCAGTTGCCGCATCTGGTGGCTTTTATGCTGCCATAGGCGCAGGTAAGATAGTAGCCAGTCCCGGTACTCTGACAGGCAGTATGGGAGTTATCTTTAAATTTCCTAATCTTGAGGAAATTTTTCAAAAAATCGGCTATAGGGATGAGGTGATTAAAAGCGGCAAGTTGAAAGACATCGGATCACCGAGTCGACCTTTAACTACAGAAGAACGTGTGTTGTTGCAGGGGCTTCTTGATGAAGTTCATGATCAGTTTATCAGAGATATTGCGAAAAGTCGTAATTTGCCTGATGAGGATGTCAGAAAAGTTGCTGATGGGCGTATATTCTGCGGAGAAACTGCTAAAAATCTTGGGTTGATTGATCAACTTGGTAATTTTAATGATGCTGTATCCCTCGCGGCAAACCTTGCAGGGATGGATACTGAAACTCCGACTCTTGTATATCCTGAAGACGATGGTCTTTCTTTTTTTAAGATGTTAGCAGAACAGAATGCTTCATCCTTTATTCGCGGGATTGTCTCTCGAAATCCTATTCTTTCCTTCGAGTAACTTGAGTAAGTTTCCTTATTTCACGTTTTTTGATCTGCTTTTTCCTGCGTTAAGTTTACATTCCTTAGTTTTTTTTGCGCAGGTAATTAATTTCTGATTTTCTTTTATTATAACTAGCTGTTTTAAATATTATATTAGGATATTAAAATGCTCAAGCGGGATCTTGTTAATTCTGTTTCAGATAAGATTGATGGTCACTTAAAAAAGGATATCAGCCAGGCGATAGATATTATTCTTGAGTCGATAACTGATGCTTTAGCCGAAGAGAGGCGAGTCGAGATAAGGGGTTTTGGCAGTTTGTGTGTTCGAATGAGAAAATCACGTTCGACGAAGAATCCGAGAACTTCGAAAATGATGCATATTCCTGCACGAAAAACGGTTCATTTCACGATGAGCAAATCAATAAAAGACCCTCTTGTGAAAAACAGTACATCAAACGATAAATAGTGTGTTCTCTTGATCTTACAAGAGAAAATCAGAGATGTCTCCTTTACCCGCACGAATTATCAGGACCTCCTCTCCTATGAGTGAAATGACACTTGATGGGGCTGGCGTTATGGGTTCGCCATCAATAATAATGTCAATCTGGCTTCCTAGGCTTTCTTCCACATCAAAAGCTTCTGAAAGATAGATATCTTCTTCGAGGTTTGCACTTGTAGTTAGTATTGGATTCCCTAAGCTGTTTACAATTTGCTGGCAAATTTTATTCTCCGGTACCCTGATTCCAACCGTCTTCTGTTTACTCATCATTATTTTCGGTACAATTTTCATTGCGGGCAGCACAAATGTATATGGTCCTGGGAGACATTTTTTCATCAGCCGATATGCAGAATTCGAAAGGAAGCAATACTGGCTCACATCCTTCAAACTACTGCAGATAAAGCTAAAGGGTTTGCTTTTATCTCTTCTCTTGATTTGATAGATCCTTTTAACAGCCTTCTGATTGAAAATATCACATCCAATACCGTACATTGTATCCGTGGGATACGCAATTACCGCTCCCTGTCTCAATGAGTCTACAACCTGATCAATAAGCCGTTGCTGAGGGTTTATCGGATTTATTTGTAATATTCTCATTTGTCAGCCAGCCTGCTTGTCCTAATTTGTTTTGCATGTACTTTTTTTGATTAAACAAACAACATGGTATTCCATTTTTTTGAGCCCATGATATTCAGATGTTTCTGTTCATAGTATATTATCACAATCATGTTTCAACTTGTTGTAGCTCTTCATTTTCCAATGCAAGAATTTAAATTTTTACCAAAAAAAACAATCTGACAGATTACCGCATAAAAACTTCTGAGGCATTTACATCCCAACATTTTTAATGTTTATTGCTACATTAGTTAACCCTGGTTATGAACAAGATTCTATGTATTCGTGTATTGATTTTATGTAGCCGGGATGATTATCTGGAAGGTTTTTGGAGGCGTTCTTTTTTATTTTTAAAAATATGTTTTTATTTCATCTAGTTATAATATCTTTCGCTATTTCTTGAACATGCGAATCACTGTCATTAAGCAAACAACGAACAAATTTTTTTGCCTCGTCAGTGCTTATTATACCGAGCAAAGTTGCGGCATCTTCTCTCATATAAAGAATTTTTCCCTCAAGAACCGGTATGAGTGAGGGAATAGCCAATTGGAAATCGCTTTTACGTGTGCCTGAGCACATAACATGATGGAAAAATGCCTTTTTTAAAGCTCGACAATTGATGGGCATCTGGCTAACGCCGCTGTTGAGCCTCAACAGCGGCGATAAGCTCGTCCGCGTCAGTGGGCGAGCTTATCATGCTGTTATCTCGCCATTTTCAAAAAAAAGTGTGAGCATGTTGGTTTCCCGCAAAAGTGTGCTCCAAAACCGATCACAGAAAATGATGTTTTGTGAAATAAAATTTAGTTAGCGCAATTTGCAAAAAGAAAACCCAAACTTTTCATTTGTATTTTGTGATCAAAATTGTGCAAAAATGACATTATTCTTGTTCATGTTGCCCACATTTTCCATCAAAGTGAAAAAATAGGTGATATTTCTGAGGAACCTTCATGCCTTTAAAACCTCGGGGTCTGGGACAGAACACCAGGATGGACGATTTCCATCCATCAAACTATGTGACGAATGTGCCATCAATTATCGTGAACGGTCTCATACTGATTTCAGCAAGTTGCTCAAAGAGAACTGCCATTCCCATCCTGACGATAAAGCGTTCATCTTTGATGAGTTCGCCTGAGAATTGATAATATTCTTTATCCT
This sequence comes from Pseudomonadota bacterium, assembly GCA_018897105.1. Taxonomy (GTDB): domain Bacteria; phylum Desulfobacterota; class Desulfobulbia; order Desulfobulbales; family SURF-16; genus SURF-16. The sequence goes on along the minus strand of JAHILF010000147.1, from coordinate 23,044 downwards.
GTTTGAACATGGCAACGATGTTTTCTATATGGCCCATTTCAATAAAATCGGCTATTGTTTTAATGAGTTCTTTGGTATCTATTTCATCGTTCACTCGTATTTTTCCTTCATGCATGTATAATTTTTTCTTATTTAATTACTAATAGTTAACCAATTTCGTTGCTAAATTCAATACGCTTTTGAGTCTAGATTTTGTCGTGCCATTTTTTTCTTTAAAATTCAATAAGTTAGATCGCCCAGCCTTTTTTAATTTTTTTAGAGGTAACAGTATGTATTCAAGAATTTATGTTTTACGATTTCCTAAAGAAACGAGTGATAAGCCAATCATTTGCAAGCTTGTGCAGAAATATGGAGTTGAGTTCAATATACTTAAAGCAACTATTCTCCCTCAACACGAAGGTTTGATGGTTCTTGAGTTGCTTGGCCATAAACAACATGTACGTGATGCTTTAGATTATCTGAAGGGATTTGGTGTTAAAATTGAATCATTGTCAACGATTATCAGAAGAGATGATGATAAATGTTTTCAATGTGGTGCCTGTACAGGAATTTGCCCTACTCAAGCCTTATTTATAAGCCGACCTGATATGGCAGTACTATTTGATCCTGATAAGTGTACTGGATGCGGCTTATGTGTTACTGCTTGTCCGGTTCGCGCCATGGAGGTTTCTCTGCTGCAGACTGTGAATACATTATCTGATTAAGATTAAATCAATGCAATTTAATTCAGATCGGCTTACTTATTATTTTACGACACTTTGCGAAATTGACAGTCCCTCAAAAGGTGAATCGAAATTATCCAGTTATCTTCAGGACCTGTTCAATGATTTAGGTGCTGATCTTGTTTTTGAAGATGACTCATCTCGTGTCACCGGTTCCGATTGTGGTAATTTTGTAGCTCGTTTCGCTGGCACTCGCCGTGATGTTTCACCTCTTTTTTTTAATTGTCATTTAGATGTCATTAAACCTTGCCTAGGGGTTAAAGTTTGTAAAATTAACGATATTTTCTATAGTGCAGGAGATACTGTTCTTGGGGCCGATGACAAGGCTGGCATTGCTATCCTTATAGAAGTTCTTATTGCAATTATTCTGGAAAATATACCTTTTGTCCCCGTTGAGTTTGTGTTCACAACTTGCGAGGAGATTGGCCTTCTCGGTGCTAAGGCCTTCGACCCTTCGTTGCTAGTTGCAAAATATGGTTATTCCCTTGATTCAACTGGGATAGATAACGTTATTATTGGTGCACCTGCCTCCTACGGCATTTCTGTTGAGATTCATGGTCTTGCTTCCCATGCCGGCTTACGTCCGCTGCATGGGATTAATGCTATCCAGCTTGCCGCTCATGCAGTTTCTCGCTTACCATTAGGTCAGATAGACGGTGAAACAACTGCCAATATCGGCCTTATTACCGGAGGCACTGCGACGAATATTATCCCCGATTATGTTTGTGCTGATGGTGAAGTTCGAAGTCATAACCTCTCTAAACTCTATTCAACTCTAGATCTATTCAAAAAAACTTTCCAAGATGTTGTTTCAAGCTGGCATGACCCTTATGATTTGATAACCTCCCGACCTTCCCTTGGTTTTTCTTTCTCTGAACAATATCCCCTTATGAAATTAGAGCCTGATAGCCTTCCCGTTGTCCGCACTCGGCATGCAGCCTCTTCCTTATCTCGTTCTCTGCGATTTATACAGGCGGGTGGTGGTAGTGATGCCAATTTTTTTAATGCATACGGTCTTCCCACTGCAATTCTTGGCATTGGAATGGAAAATGTCCATTCTGTATCTGAAAATATCAAACTTTCGGATATGCTTCGCACCGCTGAACTCGTTTATTCTATCTTAACATCTTGAAATTGTTTTTGTTTTCCATGATGTTCCACGTGGAACATCATGGAAAACAAAAACAAAAAAGCCTGTGGCAAAAGCAAAAAGGCTAAGTGTTTTGAGTAGAAAAAAAGAGAAAAAGAGAGATTTTTAAAATACTAACTTGTTTAAGCAGGCTTGATTCAGTAAATAGAATATTAAGAAATTTGTTGGCGCATAATATGCGAAGGCCAATATAGCACGGCATGCTGTTTCTTGCGCAACTCTTGATTGAAGGTTAATAGGGGAATCATCTTAAGATGGCAAAGGGAAAGATTATTACATTGGCGAATCAGAAGGGTGGAGTAGGGAAGACAACAACTACGGTGAATCTTGCCGCAGCACTGGCCAAGCTTGGGCATAAAATTCTTGTTGTTGACTCAGACCCCCAGGGTAATGCGTCCAGCGGATTGGGGGTGAGCGTAAAAGGAATGGAGAAGCATCTGTATCATTGCTACTTGGATAAAGACCAGGTGGCAAAGAGTATCAGGCGATCGAGAAGTCTCGAAAATCTGGATGTTTTGCCAACTCATATTGATTTGATAGGTGTAGAAGTTGAGTTGATGTCCGCCATGAAAAGGGAACGGTATCTCTCCCGTCTGCTTGAGCCGCTTGTGGAATTATATGAGTATGTTTTTATCGATTGCCCTCCTTCGCTTGGTTTGTTGACATTAAATGCTCTGACAGCGGCTGATTCTGTGATTATACCTTTGCAGTGTGAGTATTTTGCCTTGGAAGGTTTGAGCCAGCTTGTTCGCACAATTCGACTGGTTAAAAGATCATATAACAAAAATTTAAAAATTGAAGGGTTGCTGCTGACAATGTACGACAGAAGAAATAGGCTCACTTTTCAGGTTGCTAAGGAAGTTAAGCAGCATTTTCAAGATAAGGTTTATAAAACAGTTATTCCACGAAATGTGCGCTTAAGTGAATGTCCCAGCTACGGCAAACCGGTGATGGAATATGACAGCAGGTCTGTGGGGGCGCTCAGCTATATGAATCTCGGCAGGGAGTTCATTAAAAGGCAGATTGCCTGAATGCAAAGGGGTTATTGACTGGAGATGGTATGAAAAACGGAGATCGATTGGGTAGAGGTTTGCAGTCCTTGCTATCCGGGGATTTTGATCTGGAAGAGGAAGATGTAAATCGGCCGCGAGGGGAATTTTTTAGATGCAATATAGCGGATATCAGGCCAAATCCATATCAGCCAAGAAAGGAAATGGATGACCATGCATTATCGCAATTGGCCGAATCGATAAAGAAAAGAGGCATCCTGCAACCGCTTGTGGTTCGCGCAATAGATGGGGAGAATCAATATGAATTGATAGCAGGTGAGAGGAGATTGCGTGCAGCAAGGCTAGCTGGGCTTGAAGAGGTGCCTGTGCTGCTGAAGGAGGCATCGCCTGAAGCCCGCCTTGAGATAGCGCTTATTGAAAATATTCAGCGACAGAATTTGAATCCTGTCGATGAGGCCGCAGCATACAAACGACTTACAGACGAGTTTAACATGACTCAGGAAGAGGTCGCTAAAAAGGTTGGCAAGGAGCGTTCAACTGTATCAAATATTATGCGTCTCCTGCAATTGCCGGAATATATCAAAATAGACGTTGCTAATGGGCGAATCAGCATGGGCCATGCCAGAGTTCTCCTAGGCATTGCCGATGAAGAAATATTGAGAGGCTTGCGTGACAGGATTATTGAACAAGGATTATCAGTAAGAGAAATAGAGAAAATAGTCTCGTCCCAAAAAAATAAGCAGGGAAGCAAGAACAAAATTGCTTTACAAAGTAAGAAAGCGATTCCGGAATCATACTGCAAAACTCTTGCAGAGGATGTGTCTCGAACCTTGGGGACAAAAAGTAAAATCATCCAGAATGGAAATCGTGGGAGACTTGAAATAGAATATTTTTCTTTGGAAGACCTGGAAAGAATTCATCGGCTCCTCACCAGTTTGCAGGTTGATAAATAATGATAAATTACGAAAAAACGAAACACCAGCTGAAAGGTGAGATAAAAAATATTACCTGCCGAGACGGTTATTGCCGAATAACAATAGAGGCTCCGGCGATTTGCCATGTTGCTACACCTGGCCAGTTTGTTATGGTCAAGGCATCTGAAGAAAAGAGTAATGATCCTTTGTTCCGGAGGCCTTTCTCAATTCATCAAGTTGCTGATGGATGGCTGACCATTATATTTAAAATTGTCGGCCGCGGAACAAAAAAATTGGCGAAAATGAAGGCTGCAGAGATGCTTGATGTAATAGGGCCTCTGGGAAAGGGATTTCATATAGCCAATGGGCAGAGGCACTATTTGGTTGGCGGGGGGGTGGGAATAGCACCCCTGCATTTTCTCGCTGAAAGCATATATAGGTACAATCCGGAAAGTGAGATTGTCGCTCTGCTTGGTGCCAGAACAGCCAAAGAACTGGATGCGTTTGCCCATATTAATTCATTGAACTTTATGCAAGTAGCCATATCAACCGATGATGGTACGGCTGGGCATCATGGCCTGGTTATTGATCTGCTTGAGCGATCCGTAACTGAGAAGGGGTTGGGTCCAGTATATTGCTGCGGGCCATGGCCAATGATGAAAGCGATTGCCATGTATTGTAGCAATAAAAAGATGGCTTGCCAGGTATCACTTGAAACAATAATGGCTTGCGGAGTTGGTGCATGCCTGGGGTGTGCGGTTTCCGGTTCTGAGGTGATTGGCGATGGGTATCTGCACGTTTGTAAAGATGGGCCAGTATTCGAGGCGGAAAAGATATGGTTGTAAGCAGGTCGGATTTAACGGTGAAGATTGGGGATTGGCAATTAGCTAATCCCATCATGACAGCCTCTGGAACATTTGGCTATGGTGTCGAATTTTCTGATTTCATTGACTTGAACAGGCTCGGTGCCATTGTAGTGAAAGGGATATCTCTAAAACCCCGGGTTGGTAATCCACCGCCAAGGATTGTCGAGACAGCATGTGGCATGTTGAATGCCATAGGATTGGAAAACCCGGGAATAGATAGATTTCTTTCGGATAAAATGCCGCAATTAAAGAAATTCACCTGCGGGATTGTCGTAAATATCCTTGGTGATTCTCTGGAAGAATACGGTACGCTTGCTGAACGCCTGAATGACGCGGATATCGCGGCAATCGAGGTGAACATTTCTTGCCCGAACGTGAAAAAAGGTGGTGTTGCTTTCGGCACGGATGCAAAAATGGTTTATGATGTAACCAAGTGTGTGCGCGAAAGAAGTAATAAGCCAATTATCGTGAAGCTGTCTCCCAATGTAACAGATATTACTGCTATGGCGTCAGCTGCCGAGGCAGGTGGGGCGAGTGCTGTTTCCCTTATTAATACGATGTTGGGAATGGCGATTGATATAAGAACCAGAAGACCTAAACTTGCAAACAAGGTTGGTGGTTTATCCGGGCCGGCCATAAAGCCAATCGCTTTGCGCATGGTCTGGCAAGTAGCGCAACGGGTTAAGGTGCCGGTGATCGGTATTGGAGGAATCAGCACAGTTGAAGATGTGGTTGAATTTCTGCTGGCTGGTGCGACTGCAGTCCAGATCGGCACAGCAAATTTAGTAAATCCCCAGGTCGCTGAAAAGCTAGTTGACGGGCTCGACAAATATCTTCTTGAAAATAAGATTGCTTCAGTTAAAGAGTTGATCAATGGGTTGATTAGCTGATGTGGTAACATAGTGTGTATAGCCGCCTTGGATTGCCCATTACCTGGTTTTTCACCTCACGGCATAATAATGGTCTGCGGGCTAGTCAAAACTGTCACAGCTCCATCTCCTTCCTTTCTCATAATAAGTTTATTATCTGCGCTAACCCTCCCAAAATATTGTCAATGGGTTGATGTTGAATCCAATTAAAAACAATTGCGAAGCGGTCGTAAAAATGAATGGATTAAAAAATAAAATATTAGAATCAATTTTCGAGAAATACCAACAGTGGATTGAAAACGAAACATTTCACTGTCATCGTGGTTGTTCTCTGTGCTGCACGCAAAACGTCATGATCACTGCAGTTGAAGGCCAACATATTTATAATTATATTGTGCAGCAGAAGAAAGAAACGTGGTTTGCGGGAAAACTGTTACACAAGAGACAGGCACAGTATGTCAAACTGACAACAAACGACTTTGCACGGCTGTGCCTTGAAAAAAACACTGAGTATGGAGAGGTAGAACAGCCGCAACAAAACGGGATATGTCCATTTTTAGAGGAAAATTGTTGTAATATATATGCCGTACGGCCATTTATCTGCAGGAGTTTTGCTTCAACAAGAGATTGTCACGATTACGGATCTGCATGTCTCGACGAAAGGCTATTAGTTATCAATACGGTAACAATGCAGTTAATTGAACATTTGGGGCAAAAAGGATATTGGGGTAATATGCTTGATGTGCTATTGGCACTAGCAAATCACAAAGCGAACGGTGGTGTAAAAAAATATATCAGTGATGATGAAATGATTAACAGTGCAATAAGTAATACATTAACAGCAGAACCGATTCCTGGATTTTTACTGAAACCGGAAGAGGAAAATGAAGTAAACCTATATCTGCAAACTGTTCTTTCTGCAAAGATAGGCTTAAAAACCATCGAGGAAATCTTCAACAATAAGTAAAAAAATGAATAAGAAAAAAATTGAGACTGAAATGGACTGGAATGAGATAGAAACCGTTCTGCTCGATATGGACGGGACTCTGCTTGATAAACATTTTGACGATTATTTCTGGGAGGAACATGTCCCCACAGTATATGCACAACTGCATGGGATGAATTTTGGGGATGCTTATGAAGAATTAATGGGAAAATATAAAAGCAAGGAGGGTACATTAGAGTGGACTGACATCAATTACTGGTCAAAGGAACTTGGAATCAATATTGCCGAGATGAAAGCAAAAATGAACCATCTTATTCAGATGCATCCATACGTCATAGATTTTTTAAAATTCTGCAAAGAAAATGTTAAAAAAATTTACTTAGTGACAAATGCACATAGTAAAACACTTGCTATTAAAATGGCTAATACGGATATTGAGCAATATTTTGACAGGATAATATGTTCTGAAGAAATTGGTGTTGCCAAGGAAGACCCTATGTTCTGGGAAAAACTAGAAAAAATGCTTAACTTTGACAGAAATAAATGTATACTTGCCGATGATAATGAACTTGTCTTGGAAAGCGCAGAAAAATATGGGATTAAGCAATTGATATTTGTTGCAAAATCAAGCAGTAAAAAACCGGTTGCCTATTCGAAAAAATTTCCATCAATTATTTTTTTCAAGGAATTAATCGCAACTCATTAAAATTTTGATAAAAAATATATAATTATAAATCGGGTAAAATCAAATCCGGGAATACATCAGTATTCCCGGATTTTTTTTGATATAATGAAAAAGAAGTCAGCACAATAAGAACAGAGATAAAGCAAGGCATATAACTTGCTTAGAAGCTTTAGTGATCTGGCCAGATAAAAATGAAAAGGTGAAGCAGGAGGGATTGAACATGACTACGAGATATCGACTTGGAGAGCTCTTAATAGAAAATGGATTGATAAGTCAAAGGGATGTTGAGGATGCATTGCGGATTCAGGTCACAGGCAATAGAAGATTGGGTACGATTCTGTTGAAAATGGGGGTTATCAGTGATGAACAGCTCATCGATATCTTAGCAAAACAGCAAGGAGTGCCACGTATAAAAATTGAAACGGAATTTGATCCTGAAGTGAGAAGGATATTGCCCAAATATTTATGCAAGAAATACGGTGTAATGCCACTTGCAACTGAAGAAAAGAAAAAAATACTAAAACTCGCAATGGTTGACCCGCTGGATGAAGTCGCAATAAGTGATGTGGAAAATTACACAGGTAAAGCCGTACTGGGAATACCTGCCCCGGCAAGAGAAATTGAGAAGGCAATTGCTAAATATATTCCGTTCACATTCAAAGATATATTTAACCAGCAGACATACAATTTAATAACAAAGATAGCATCAATTGTCGCCCTCATCCTTGCCTTGGTGACCATCTGGTTTGTTGCTAACTATTTTGAAAGAGAAAAGTACGGGGTCATTTCCAAACAGGAAAATGCGACAATTTATAGAAACTTGGATTTGATCGTAAGTTTTGAGAAGGAAGGAAAAATATCACTCCTTGGCCATGGAGCCTACGCAGAAGGATATTATGCAGTTTTGTTTAATAACAAAGAGTCATTCCTCAGCTTCTTGGAAAAGAAGAAAGATAAATTTTCAGAAAAGCAGATGAACTGGCTGGCATGGGTATTGAAACAAAATCCATTAAAAACGAGTTGAGGCCAAAGGAAGCAAAAGGCCAATAAAGTAACACTTATGCGAACACAACCAATAGAAAATAAGAAAGCCGGAAGCAATCCTTTTAATTGTCTGATCTCCCATGCGGCAACAAAAATATTACATGGAGACAACAAAAAATGCCACATGATGAAGCAGCGGCGGGAAGGGTTGCTTGCGTTGATCTTTACGGCATTATTTCTATTTACAGGATGGGAGTATCTGTACGCGGCTGATGCGACTTTTACATGGACCGCGAACACAGAAACAAATCTGGCTGGTTACAAAATCCATTATGGGACAACCAGCAGAAATTACGACAGTGTCCTCTTGGTCCCAAAAACAGAAACCACTGCCACTGTAACTGATTTAGCCCCCGGAATAACATATTATTTTGCAGCAACTGCCTATGATGCTGATAATTTTGAGAGCGACTATTCGACAGAGGTAGTTTGGGCTGCAGCAGAAAATTCCAACACTGCACCTGTGGCAACAGGGTCTATTATACAAACAACTGAAGGGAATCCAGTTTCAGGAAATTTCAGCGCAATTGATGTCGATAACGATACGTTGACATATTCAATTGTAAGCAATGGTAATTTAGGATCAGCAGTCATAATCAATGCCACAACAGGTGCATTCACCTATATTCCGAACAATCAGGCAACAGGTACGGACAGCTTTTCCTTCAAAGCAAATGACGGGTCCTCTGACTCAAATGAGGCTGTTGTCACAGTCACTATAGATACGTTAGTAGTCAACACGGCACCGATCGCTTCAAGTGCAAGTATAACGACTGATATGGGTATTACCATCGGAGGACAACTGTCAGCTGCGGATGGTGATAATGACCCTCTAATTTATACTATCGTAAGTAACGGTAGCCTGGGTACAGCAATAATAAATGATCCATCCAGAGGAACATTCACCTTTACGCCGAACCTTCTGGCAATCGGAACCGACAGCTTTACCTTTAAGGTAAATGACGGCAAAACAGATTCGAACATAGCAACTGTTCTTGTTACAATACAACAAATTAATGCAGTTCCGATAGCTTCAGGAATGCACATCACCACAACAGAGGAAATATCCGCCACTGGCAAGCTCTCGGCAATCGACGCTGACAACGACCCATTAACGTATGCAATCGCGAGCAACGGAAGTCTGGGCACAGCAGTAATAAATGACTCGACCAGTGGAACATTTACCTATACGCCTAATCCGCAGGCAACCGGTTCCGACAGTTTTACATTTAAGGTAAATGACGGCAAAGCAGATTCAAATATAGCAAGCATAACCATAGATATCACAACCGCTGGGAATGCAATTGCAACATTTACCTGGACAGCAAATACAGAAGCTAACCTAGCTGGTTATCGGATCCATTATGGGCTGGCGAGTAGGAATTACACACAAGTTGTAGAAGTCCCCAAAACTGAGACAACTGCTTCAATCAAAGGGTTGACCCTCGGCAAAACTTACTACTTTGCCGCAACAGCATATGACAGTGAGACGTTCGAAAGTGACTATTCAACAGAAGTAGTTTGGACTGCCCAGATCAGCAATAACCCGCCAGTGGCGACAAATGGCAGTTTAGAAACAACACAGGGGAATTCCGCCGGTGGAACACTCAGCGCTACAGATCCTGATGGTGATTCCTTAACTTATTCAATAACCAGCAATGGGAGCTTGGGATCTGCGGTTATAACGAATGCAGCCACAGGTGAATTTGTTTACTTACCAAATACCAATGCGTTAGGGGCGGACAGCTTCACCTTCCAGGCAAGTGACGGTAATTATGAGTCAAATCTGGCAACTGTGTCGGTCATGATAGATGAAAAGCCAGCAAACTTGCCTCCGGTGGCGGTCATTCAATATCAGGTGCCAGCTGATTCCCCATATACAGCAGAATTAAGCGGAATGTCATCAAGCGATCCTGACGGTGAAATTGTCAGCTACCAATGGAATTTTGGTGATGGAACCATAGCAAGTGGACCATCATTCAATCACACCTATTCGGTAATTGGGCAATACACCGTGTCACTTATTGTAACAGATAACAGTGGAGCAGTCTCCCAGGATGTTGCGAGTATAACGATAATAGGAGATATTGAAAATATGCCGCCTGTGGCAGCATTTGTCGCAACCGTTTCCCCGGATAATTCAGCGCAATGGATATTTGATGGAACAGGATCGGATGACCCGGATGGAGAAATTGTCACCTACTCATGGAACTTCGGTGATGGAGAAATTGCTGCCGGAGCATTAACCCAACACCGATTCCTCATCAGTGGTGTCTATTCAGTTACATTAATTGTTTTAGATAACAATGGCGAGACGGCAAAGAAGGTAGTGGATATAGAGGTAACTGTACCTCCATTTATCATGGAAACGGGTGAAGTAAGCGTGGGTGGAGATTGGCAATGGGTTGAATTCTCAGAGCCGATAGAAAATCCTATTGTTGTCGCCGAACCGGCCAGTGATAACGATAAAACTGCAGGGGTGATACGCATCGTCGATGTGCAGCGCACAGGCTTTAATATTCGCTTCCAGAACTGGGAATATCAACAGATTGCCGAGCACGCAAATGAAAATATCGGTTATATTGCCATGGAATCAGGCAGTTATGTGCTAGAAAACGGAGCAAGAGTGGAGGCGGGAACCTTTACAACTGCCAACACACAAGGTTTTGCACAAACAGCTTTTGCGCGTCAGTTCAGCACAGCCCCAGTGGTATTCACCTCAGTAAACACGGCTAATGAAAGCAGTGCCGTAACGGGAAGAGTACGTAATGTAACCGCAACAGGATTTGAATACAAGCTGCAGGAACAAAGCAGCAGCAGTGAGCCGTTCCACCAGCAGGAAACGATAAGTTATGTTGCCTGGGAGCCATCAGCCGGTACATTGGGTGATCTTGTTTATGAAGTACGAAAAACTGAACAGGCCGTGACCGATCAATGGCTTGGCATTAATTTTAATACCCTGTTTGGCTTGTCACCGGTCATGTTGGCGGGTATGCAGACAGCGGAGGATGATGATCCGGCAAGTTTACGCTATGAGCTTTTGACGGCAACAGGGGTGCAACTGAGAGTCGATGAAGAAAAATCGGTTGATAACGATACAAGTCATTTGGGAGAAAATGTTGGTTTTATCGCACTTGGTACTCTGGAGAAAACGATTGGCGGGTTGACGGCCGATGATGATCATGATAACGATATAGATGGAAATGATTTAATTAATTATATCAATGGAGTGTCAAGTTTGCCTCTTGAGGAAATAGCTGCACAGTTTGGCTCGGTTCAGTAAAAAGGGAACGGGTTCATCCGCAAGAGAGGGCCTCTTATCTGCAGGTCCTCTCTTTTTTTTGGTTCCATGCAAAATTAAACAGGATGCCTGCCCCCGAAAAATTATTTGCATTACCCATGCAATGGTGCCAGTTCTATGTCTCCCCATACCCCGAGATGATCGTCTTTAACAATGACAACTCCCCGCAGTCCAGACAGATTCCTGGCAACAGCCAACGCATGATTCATATCAGTTTTTTTTGTCAACTCATTCCCGAGGCGAGTTGCAGCAGCATCAGCTACTGATGCTGATGCTGCAAGAACCGTGACTGAATCGGCCTGGCCAAAGCTGAGTGAGTGACCGATCGTTCCTGAAGAAGTACAAATTCCGAGTGGCATAAAGCTTTTAGGAATTTTGATGCCGATTTTATTGCTGAGAGGTGAGGCTCCGGCAAAAATTGCGGCAATACTGTCCTGATGCCTGTGCATGAATATATCCCCCCCATTCTCAATGATAATTTCATCTGTAACTGTTTTCAGTAAATCGCGACCTACAAATTCGGCAATCGCGCCTGCAACTGCAGCCATAGGACCTACGCCAGTGAGCGTGGCGGCATTCAGCATCTCTTTGACGATGGGCGGGGCAAGAGGGTCCTTATCGAGGGGAACAAGTGAGGTAAGAAAATCGGTATGTCTACTGATATAGGTTTCCAGGTGACTTCTGTATTGCATCACGAGGTGAGCGGCCTGAGTCGTGACATCACTATTGGCAAGGATGAGAAGATCAGTTTCGAGGATTGAAACGTGACATCGGGTCATTGCCTTGGGAGCAATGATGCCTCGATAATCTCTTTGCCGGTAGGAGAGGGGATCAGGATTCTTCCTCTTGCGTTTAGATTTCATAGCATATCCTGTTAAAAGCCTTGTGCTGAAGGTTTATACTGGTCAAGGCAGGTCATAAATGGCATAGTAATGGACGCAAAATAACTGACAATCACCAGTACTGACAACAAAGATTTCTACGGGATGGCACAGGCCGATTTGATCAGAGAGATTCTTATTGTGTTCACCAGGTTTCCGAAACCGGGTCAGACAAAAACAAGATTGATACCTGCCTTGGGTATGACGGGGGCTGCCGATCTCCAGAGAATGATGGCAGAATATACCTTTGCCCAGTGCTGTGAACTGGCCAATAAAAGAAATCTGTCAATTGCCGTTCATTACGAAGGCGGTAATGAGCAGGAGTTGCAGAGATGGATTCCGTCGTCGATGATCTGTCTGCCGCAAAGTAAGGGCAGCCTGGGAGAACGATTGGCCCATTCCTTTGCCAGCAGCTTTAACGCAGGCATGGAACACGTTATCATAGTCGGATCAGACTGTCCATTTCTCACTCCGGAAATTCTCGCATACGGGTTTGATCTGCTGCAGAAAAATGATCTTGTCCTCGGACCGGCGTATGACGGCGGCTATTATCTCATCGGTTTAAGTAAAGCTGATCATTTGCTGTGGGCGGATATTGACTGGGGAACCGAAAATGTTCTTTCGCAAACAATTGAAATTGCAAGAAAAAGAGGATTAGCCCTTGCTCTTTTGCCAACACTTGCCGATATAGACCGTCCCGAGGATCTGCAAAACCTTGACGGTTCCAGCTTCGCCTTACATTTTCCTACAAGCAGCGAATGAAAAATTATTCCCGGAGCACACCTTATCTATCCATTATCATCCCTGCACTGAATGAGGCCAAATACATCAAAGAAACTCTTCACTCAACAGAAGGTGATGATTATGTAGAGAAAGTGGTCGTTGACGGCGGAAGCGGGGATGATACCGTGGTGCTTGCTCGTAATGCCGGGGCAAAGGTTGTGTTGTCACCTCCTGGTCGGGCAAGGCAGTTGAACAGAGGGGCGTCAGAGGCGCAGGGTGAAGTTTTTCTTTTTTTGCACGGCGATACACGATTACCCCATGAATATGCCCGTTATGTGCGGATAACCATGGCACAGCGGCACATCGTGGCAGGAGCATTCAGGCTTGCCATTGATTCACCGCAAAAAAGATTAAAATGGGTTGCCGGAGCAGCGAATCTGCGGTCACGATTCTTGCAATTTCCTTACGGCGATCAGGCCATTTTTCTGCGCGCTGCTCTTTTCCGGGAGTTGGGAGGCTTCCCGGAAGTGCCGGTGATGGAAGATTTTTACCTGGTGCAGTTATTAAGAAGGCAAGGACGCATTCATATCCTGGATCAGCAGGTGACCACCTCGGCACGGCGCTGGCTGCGGTTGGGGGTGATTCGCACGACACTCATCAATCAATTGATGATCGGGGGGGGGTTACTCGGCTTGCCTCTTGATTTTCTTGCCAAAATCTATGGTGTTGTCCATAAATGATGATATGGCCGGTTGCTTAGGCAGCAGATTGTCACGAAGTTCCTTGTCTTTGACAATAGAAAGAATGATCTTGGAACCATTTTCCAGATATGGAAAGAAAAAGGACTGGCAAAAAATTGGGCTTGAGCCGGAGATAAAGAGGGCAAGACCCATAAAAAGAAGGCAGGAGACAAAAGATCCTTTGGCAAGTCCCAGAAGGGCACCTAATAATCTATCAAACCAGCCGAGAAGAGAGATGGACATGATTTTCTTGCAAATGAAGCCGAGCAGAATCACTGTGGCAAAAGCGACTACAAAGAGGAAGATGTAGGCGATAAAGAAACCGGCTTGCTGGTTGTTGATAAAGGGAATGACAAAATTTGCCGATTCACCGTAAAAGCGACCTGCCACGACAAAGCCGATAATAAGGGCTGCTATGGAGGCAATCTGTCTGACGAAGCCTATCCAGATTCCCCGGGCTAAAAAGATAACGATGGTTATGATAATAACAGCATCTAATATTGACATGGATGAATGTCCTTGATCCGATTTTGATGTTTTCCCCATAAACCATAAAGTTTGAGGAATCACAAAGAAAAAAATCCCATGATAGAAAATCTGACCGCGCCGGGTAAAGGTGGATTCCTCACACGGCCTGATTTCCCTTCTCCTGTTAAAATTATCAGGGTTAACCTCGATTTGCTCAAGATGCACATGGCGGACCGGGGAAATGATAATATTGCCTTGTTTTATCTTCGTCGGCAAGAGCGGGAGCGATTTCATTCTTTTCGTTATGAAAAAAGAAAAGTTGAATGGCTGGCCGGCCGTATTGCTGCAAAATGTGCAGGATTGCTGCTGCGTAATAACGATGATGAAATCTGCCATGGGAAGAACCAATGGCATCAATTGCGGGTCTCGGCCGAAAGTGCGGGTAAGCCTTTTCTCAGCTGGTCTGCCCTGGAAAGCCGCAAACAGGTGGTGAGTATTTCCATCTCGCACAGCAGACAATGGGCTATCGCCATGGCCGCCTGGGAAAATTGCGGTATTGATATCCAGCAGGTTACGGCAGCAGTCGAACGGGTCGAGGAGCGCTTTGTCAACGCAGGGGAGAAAAATATCCTCGCGGAAATTGTCTCTCTTTACGGGAAACAGGCTGCTTTGGCTCTTCTCTGGTCAGCAAAAGAGGCGGTGAAAAAAACCTCCGCCGGAGCAATACTGCCGGGTTTTCTTGACATCAGTCTCAATTCTTTGCAGAAGTCGGAGGATGACTATCGCTTCGAAGTTCAGGTGAAAGACAAAGAGAGCGGACAAAAGGTGAGCCAACTCGTCTGGGTGAGATTGCTTGACGGCTTTTCCTATGCGGTGACAACTCAAAATCAGGGTAGAATATGAAAAGAATAACGGAACATATCGCCGCTATCCCCCTCTTTCAAGGGCTGAGCGAGCAATACTATGACGAGCTTGCCATGATTGTCGTGGATCAGGAGTTTCAACGTGGAGGACTTGTCTTCTCGGAAGGAGATGCGGGCAATGGTTTCTATGTCATTATTGAGGGTAAGGTAAAAATTTTCAAACTTTCCTTTGACGGGAAAGAACAGATCCTTCACATCCTCGGACCTGGCGAACCATTTGCAGAGGTTGCCGTTTTCACCGGTTCCACCTATCCTGCCAATGCCATTGCCCTGGAAAAAAGCCGGCTTTTCTTTTTTCCGCGCAAGGCCTTTGTCGAGCTGATAGCAAAGCAGCCGGCATTAGCCATGAATATGCTTGCCACCCTCTCTTTACGGCTGAAACAGTTTGCCCATATGATCGAGGCCTTATCCCTGAAGGAAGTGCCGGGAAGGCTTGCAGCCTATATTTTGGTGGACCGAGAACAAAACAGCACAGAGCAATCAATCAAGCTTGCTGTGTCCAAAACGCAGCTTGCCAGCTTGCTCGGCACCATTCCGGAGACATTGTCGCGTATTCTGGCAAAAATGAACAAACAGGGGCTGATTGAAATTGATGGTTCGACCATCACCATTCTTGATCGAGAGGGTTTGGCTGCGCTGGCGGAGGGGGAAATCCGTCTTTAGCTGGGCCTGGGGTTACTGGTCAAGAACAAATTCATATTCGAGTTTGCTCTTAGAGAAGTGCTGCAGGATATTTTTCAGTCCTTGGAGGGTTTCCACCTCAAAATTGATTTCCCAGGCAGTCACGTCCGGCCGTTTGGACAGAGCGATGACTTCATCGATTTTCATGGCAACCGGGGCAACGCTGAGCAGCATAAAGATACGGTTCCTGGGCACATTCTTAAATATCAGCAGGGTCTGTGGTTTTTCCACCCTGGTATTTTTTAAGTGCCAGCGGACAGCAACAACATCTTCCCGCTGCAACTTTAAGGTATTCAGCTTAGGGCATTCCTTTTTGTGGATGGAGAGACCTCGTTCGCTGAGCAAGCCCAGCAGGCCTTTTTCAATGGGCAGAGGATGGCAGCATTGGGAAAATTTGACCCTGTCCTGGTCCAGGGTGTCAAGCTCGATGCTGTTTAAGGCGCCGGTAGGCGGCTGCAGAGTTTGTTTGCCGGCATAAAGACCGTTTTTGATCTCATAAATAAGCTCTTTAAGGCGAAGCTGGCCCTGTCCCACATCCTGATAGAGCTCTTCAATCGTGTTTTTACCGAAATATTCCAGAATATGGGTGGTTTCGTCTGATTCCAATATGGCCAAGGGCACCCCATAACGTTTCAGCTCCTGCCAGATGAGGGACTGGCCGATTTCAATGGCCAACGCTTCCCGTTTTAAACGAAAGACTCTGGACAGTTCAGATCGTGCCCGCGGCGTCTGGCAGAGACGGATGATATCCGGGTCAAATTTTACCAGTTTTTCCTGGGTGATAATTTTGATCCGGTCCCCATCCCTTATCACATGGGACGGCGGGACAATTTTGGAGCCGACTTTGGCAGATTGGCAATGAAGTCCAACCTCTGTATGCACCTTAAAGGCGAAATCAAGGACGATACTCTGGCTTGGCAGACAGATGCGTTTCCCCTTCGGCGTGTACGTGTATATTTCTTTTTTGCCGCTGGCGGCTATCATCTCCCGGTAAGAGATCGCATCATCGGTACCCAGAATTCCGAACATTTCCCGGATGTCCTGTTCAAAACTGGAAGGGATTGTGCCGGAGGAAAGCCATTCCCTGATAATGCCCCTCTTGGCATCGTTGACCATTTGCAGGGTTCTGATTTTAAAAAGATAATTTTGTCCCCTGATGTTGGCTCTGGCGTGCATGCTCTGGTAGCCGGTGGGCTTGGGATTGGCGATAAAGTCGCGGATGGTGCGGGGAATGGGCGGAAAATGTTGATTGATGATGCCAAGCGCCCGGTAGCAGGTTTGCAGATCCTCAACAACAATGATGATTTCAAGCGGATTTTCAATTTGTTTGACCAGGATATTCTTGGCGAAATCATAATAGGCCCAGAGTCCTTTTGCCTTGAGCCTGATGTCCGCTGATATCCACGCCTCTTCAAAAGCCTCCCGTAAGGTTTTCAGGATGCTTAAGGCCTCCTCCCGGCTTTCGAGATGGGATATCAGGGACTTGACCTTCTGGCTTTGGCGGGGGAATTTATGGGCAAGAGCCAGGTCGTATAATTCGCGTTTTAAGCCAAAAAGGCCCATGACTCCGGCCATGGGCGCGTACACACTTAATGTTTCGTCCGCGATTTTCTGCCGTTTATGTTTTGGCATGGAGTCCATGGTGCGAAGATTATGCAGCCGGTCGGCCAGCTTGATCAGCATAATCTCCACCCGGGAGGCGGCGCCTGAAAAAATTTTGCGGTGCACCAGTTTATAAAAAGTCTGGCGATCACCGGCAAAATGGCTGATTTTCGTGCAGCCATCCACAATTTCCGCCACATGTTTGCCGAAGATGGAGCTGATGACCTCGGAGGTCACCTCCGGCACATCTTCTATGGTATCGTGCAGCATGGCGGCTGCCAGGGTAACAGGGTCCTTGACGCCCAGTTCGTCAACCAAAATCAACGCCACCTGACAGGGGTGGCTGACATAGGCCTCGCCGGATTTCCTCTTCTGGTTCTGGTGGGCATCAACGGAAAAGGATAAGGCTTTCCAGAACAGAGAGGCTTTGCCGTCTTGCCCGCCGATGATTTTTTCCATGCGTTTGCAATAGGCAGCTATGTCAAATTTGTTTGCGGACATATGAAAAAAGTTTCAGGTTTGTCGGTTAAAATGGTAAGGTTTTCAGGAGTGATGTGTAAACATTTCTTATTATTAAAATTATATTTCAAAAAATGAAAGCGGAAAAATGGATATTTTGGAGTGAGCATGGCGCCAAGGCGAATAAGTAAAATAAAAGAAAGCAAAAGACAGAGTCGGAGAATACAGAAAGTCAGGCATTCCAGGCAGTTTGCCCGCAAGTATGAGGCAGGACGGCAAACCCCGATCACCACGGCGGAGGGTGGAGGAGGGCGGCTGGTGGATGAAATTATCGCCTTTCTCTATGGGCAGGGCGGCGAAGGAGAGCTTAAAGAGATTGTTAATGCACTGGTGATGACCCGTGGCCAGAGAAAAGAGATTGAGAGCATGCTGGATGATCTCTCTCATCATAAAATCGTGCATAAGGTTGCTAAAAAGCAGTTCAGGTTGAATACCCAGAATTTCATCGAAGGCACCCTTACGGTCAATCCCCGGGGATTCGGTTTTGTGACCCCATCGACGGAGAATGAGCTGGTGCCTGCTGGTAAGGATCTGTTTATCCCGGCCCGTGAACTGGGCTCGGCTCTGCACGGGGATCATGTGCTGCTGCAGATTACCGACAGTCATCGGGGACGCTTTGAAGCGCGGGTGGTGAAGGTTCTGGGCCGGGCCGTCAAGCAGTTGGTGGGTATTTTTACGTCCGGCCGCGAGGGCGGTTTGGTGACCCCTGATGATGACCGTTTTCCCTTTACCATCGCTATTGGTGTAAAGCAGTCCGGCGGAGCGGTTGATGGGGAAGCCGTGCTGGTCGAAATCACCGAATTCGGCCTGGAAGGCGCCCAGGCAAAAGGGACCATCACGAAGGTGCTTGGCAATCCGGATTCCTCTGCCGTGCAGATGCAGATGGTTATCGGTAAATTTGAACTGCCACATGTGTTTACCAAACAAAGTCTTGCAGAGACTGACAGTTTCAGCGACAAGGTGGAGCTTACCCCTGATCGCACGGATATGCAGGATATTTTCCATGTGACCATTGATGGCGAAACGGCCCGGGATTTTGA
Organism: Pseudomonadota bacterium; assembly: GCA_018897105.1. Lineage (GTDB taxonomy): Bacteria > Desulfobacterota > Desulfobulbia > Desulfobulbales > SURF-16 > SURF-16. The sequence continues at coordinate 3,960 of JAHILF010000147.1, read as the reverse complement.
TGATGCCGTGTCGGTCGTCAAGACGAAAAAAGGCTATCGCCTTTATGTGTCCATCGCTGATGTCAGCCATTATGTAAAACCCGGTACCGCCTTGGATCTGGATGCCTGGGCGCGGGGGACCAGCGTTTATTTCCCCACCGGTGTGGTGCCCATGCTGCCGGAGAGACTGTCAAATGATCTCTGCAGCCTCAATCCAGAAGTTGACCGTTACGCCTTTACCGCTGTTCTAGATTTTGATCGCAGCGGCAATCGGCAGAAAGTACACTTTGTCAAAAGCGTTATTCGTAGTCAATACAGACTGACCTATACCCTGGTGCGGCAGATTCTGGTGGATCCGGACAAGGAAATTCGTAAAAATTACAAGCCATTGCTGACCCCTCTCAAGTGGATGGCAGAACTCGGGGTGGAACTCGAAAAAAAACGCATCGCCCGGGGCAGCATGGGATTTGAGATTCCCGAGCCCTATGTGGAATTCGGTCCGGACGATACCATTGCTGCCATTAAATTACGCGAGCGCAATCAGGCCCATAAAATTATCGAGGAGTTCATGCTGGCGGCCAATGAAGCCGTGGCGGAAACATTTGCCGACCGGCAGTTTGCCGCACTCTATAGAATTCATCAGAGTCCGGATCCGCTCAAAGTGGCGGAGTTTGCCGAGTTCATGCAATCAATGGGTTATGAGGTTCCCCGTGACCGGGAAAACCTGTCGTCCAAATGGTTTAACAAAATGATCAACCTGACCCGGGGCACTGCGCGGGAGTATCTGATCAGCAATCTGATCCTGCGGGTTATGCAGCAGGCCCGGTATTCGCCGGAAAATGTCGGCCATTTCGGTCTGGCCGCGCAGTATTACACCCATTTCACCTCACCCATCAGGCGCTATCCTGATTTGATCGTGCATCGCAGTTTAAAGCGTCTGCTCTGGCCGGATGACAAAAAAAAGGCCCCGTCAGCTAAACTGCAAGAGGCAGGCGAATTTCTCTCCAAAAGGGAAAGGGTGGCAGTGGATGCCGAAAGGGAAATGCTTGACCGGCTCAAGGTTCGTTACCTGGAGGATAAAATCGGCGAGACTTTTAGCGGCATTATTTCCGGTATCACCTCCTTTGGTCTCTTTATCGAACTGACAAAAACCATGATCAGCGGGGCGGTGTCAATGGGCGACCTGCCTCGGGGCGGCTATGAGTTTCATGAAAAACGCCATACCCTGATCGGCAGGCTGACCGGTAAAAGTTATCAGGTGGGTGATCTGGTTACGGTTCGTCTGCTCAGTGTGGATAAACGGGCTCGGAGGATAAATTTTACCATTGCTGAGGATGAACAGGAAACTGGCTCTGAGCAGTAACTGAAGCAGGCAGTATCAGCATGAAAATCGATCCCGATGACCAAAAAACCTCAGAAAGCATCCGGCAACTGATGGACAATGTGGCAATTGTTCTGGTCGGCCCGAAATATCCTGAAAATATCGGCGCCGCGGCCCGTATTGCCGCCAATATGGGCATCAACCAGTTGATTGTGGTCAGCGATGAGCCCTTTGATCAGGAAAGGATGAGCAAAACGGCCACCCATCATAACAGCCGGCTGATTGATACGATGCAGATGTATGCCGATATCGGCAAGGCCCTTGCCACCTTCAACTGGGTGGTGGGCACCAGCGCCCGCCAGGGCCGGCAGCGACGTCTGCTGACCAGCCCGCGGCGAATGGTTGCCGATTTGCTGCCGAAACTTGCCGAAAACCAGGTCGCTTTACTATTTGGTCCGGAGGACTGCGGCCTCACCAATGACCAGCTGAAATTCTGCAATAGTGTGGCATGCATTCCCACGGCGGATTTCGCCTCAATTAACCTGGCCCAGGCCGTGGCCATTCTCTCCTATGAGCTTTACACGGGAGTTGTGCAATTTCAGAGCGAGAGTGCTGGAAAGTCCTCTGCAAAACTGGCGCAGTCCGGCGAGCTGGAAGGCATGTATGACCAGATTGAGCTGACCCTGCACAAAATGGATTTTTTAAAGGAAATGGACTACGGCTACTGGATGCATAATATCCGTAATTTTCTCGGACGCGTTGGTTTGCGTTCCAGGGAAGTGAAATTTGTCAGGGGATTTTGCCGGCAGGTGGTAAGCCTGGCAAAAGAAAAAGATGCATAAAACCGTAAATACGGATGAAGAGCGAAGTTCCTTGCGTCGCCGAATACTGGCGGCAAGAGAAAGCCTTGCCCCGGGCCTGCGGGCGGAGAAAAGCAGGCTGATCCGGGAAAACGTCCTGCAGATTGACAGGGTCAGACAGGCGAAACATGTCATGCTCTATGTGAATTTCAGAAGCGAGGTCGAGACATTTGCCCTGTTTGCCGCCTTGCACCAAAGAAATATCCTGACGAGCGCCCCATTGACTCTTGTTAAAGATCATCGTCTGACAGCCTGTCTCATCACAGATCCGGCCCAGGATCTGCGGCCGGGCTATTGTCGGATCCCGGAACCTGATACCGCTCGGGCGGTGCCGGTTGATCCGGCCGAAATTGATGTAGTGCTGGTACCGGGGGCAGTTTTTGACCTGCAGGGCGGCAGGCTGGGATATGGTGGCGGCTATTATGACCGCTTTCTTGCCCAGGACGCTCCTCAGGCTCTGCGCGTCGGGCTGGCCTTTGCAATGCAAGTTGTTGAACGGGTGCCAGTTCTGGATCATGATGAAAGACTGCATTACCTGGTAACGGAAAAGGAGATTCGAAAAATAGTAGGATAAGCCATGAGAAAAACCGCTGTAATGACAGACAATCTGTTTCTGAAACATGACCCGGGCCACGGACATGTTGAGTCGCCGGAGCGCCTGCGGGTGATTTATGAACAGCTTGACAAGCCGGAAATCAAGGAAAATTTTCTTTTCCCTCCTTTTGGACCGGCCAGTCATGAGATGTTAAGGCTTATTCATACTGAGGCCCATATCGCCAGGGTGGCGGCAACGAGCGGCAAGAGATTTGATCTGCTTGATGCGGATACCACAACATCGCCCCGCTCATACGATGCCGCCTGTCTGGCTGCCGGTGCTGTGGTGGAAGGAACCCGGCTGCTTGTTGCCGGTGAGGTGGATAACTGCTTCGCCCTGGTGCGGCCACCGGGTCACCATGCGGAGAGCACCCACGGCAAGGGCTTCTGTCTCTTCAACAATGTTGCCATCGCCGCCCAGTATGCCCTTACCGAGTTAAAATTAAAAAAAGTGCTGATCATCGACTGGGACCTGCATCACGGCAACGGCACCCAGCATAGCTTTTATGCTACGGATCAGGTGCTCTATTTTTCCACCCACCAATACCCTTATTATCCCGGGACCGGGGCGGCCTTGGAGAATGGAGATGGAGCAGGCCTGGGGTTTACGATCAACGTGCCCCTGCCCGGCGGACAGGGGGATGATGCCTTTGCCAGGATTTTTAATTCCCTGCTTGTGCCCGTTGCCAGACAATATCAACCCGATATGATCATGGTTTCCGCCGGATTTGATATTTATAAGGGTGATCCGCTGGGAACCATGCATGTCACAGCTGACGGCTTTGCCTATATGACCCGCCTGTTGCTTGAACTGGTAGATGAAGTCTGCCGGGGACGCCTGCTGTTGACCCTGGAAGGAGGCTATCATCTTATCGGGCAGCGTGACGGGGTGCTGGCCGTCCTCGCGGAACTTGTGGGCAGGAAATTTCTGCAGGAGGAGACTTTTGCCAGATTGAGCTGTTCCTCTGTGGCCGTACCGGGCCTTGAAACCGCACAAAAAATTGCAAAAAAAAATTGGAAACTGTAGAATGCTCAAGTTAAGGTAATTTCCCCTCTGCTATTTAACTAGTGCTTGGACGGAAAGATATTAGCTACGAGCAATCAGTTAGTTAGTGCGATTTTTAAAAACGAAGATTCTGAGAATTGCTTCATTTTTCGCGGGACATTAAGATGTGTATATGGTACTATGTGTTTGAAAATACAAAG
>JAHILF010000146.1 GCA_018897105.1 Pseudomonadota bacterium | reverse complement strand
GGGTCAGATTTGGTTGCGCCGATTGAGCAAAACCGCAGGCGTAGCAGTGCTCCGGCGAGGATTTTGCGATTGAGGCACGGCCAAAGATGGCCTGAAGACGGGATGCGTTATGGTATTTTGGCATTTTCCGAGTCCCTAAGACTTGTATTTATCAGGGCAGATATTTTTTTATGTCCGGTCGCCCACAGCGGGGTAACATCGACGAATGGCAAGGTGTGGTGATCCGACTATATATCCGTTTTTTTAAATATCCTTTTTGTCAGCAGGATCAAGTGACAGAATAGCCCCACCTGCCCTGACCATTACATGGCTCCTTATGTCTTGCAATTAGCAAAGCGGATCAGCGTTTGCGGTATTCTTGACAAAGTTGATTATCAATGCTATTGGCTGTAAAGTCATCGGTAAAACTACCCGCTTTCTGCGCTTTGAAAAACTGACAAGAAAAAGGACGTATCATGGCAAAGTATGAGGATGTTTTTCAGAGGAGTCTTAAGCAACCTGACAATTTCTGGGCTGAAGCAGCAGAGGGGATCAGCTGGTACAGGAAATGGGATAAAGTTCTTGATGATGATACCCCGCCTTTTTACCGCTGGTTTACCGGCGGCATAATGAATACCTGTTATAACGCGGTTGACCGGCATGTGGAAAACGGTCGGGCTGATCAGGTTGCCATCATTTATGACTCGCCGGTGACCGATACGATCCGTAAAATAACTTACAGGGAACTGCAGCAGCAGGTATCTGTCTTTGCCGGCGCACTCAAAGAGCAGGGTGTCTCCATGGACGACACGGTGATTATCTATATGCCCATGATTCCTGAAGCGGCGGTGGCCATGCTGGCCTGCGCCCGTCTCGGCGCTATTCATTCCGTTGTTTTCGGCGGTTTTGCCGCCCATGAACTTGCCATCCGCATCGATCACGCCCAGCCAAAAGTCCTGATTACCGCCTCCGGCGCCATTGAAGGAAAAAAAGTTCTGGCCTATAAGCCACTGATTGATAAGGCCATTGAAATGGCGGATCATAAACCCAAGAAATGCATTATTTATCAGCGTCCTTTTATCAGTGCCGATCTGCAGGAAGGCCGTGATCTGGACTGGCAGGAGTTGGCTAACTGCTCCGAACCTGCGGATTGTGTGCCGGTGAGTGCCACCCATCCCTTATATATTCTTTACACCTCGGGCACCACGGGCACTCCCAAAGGGGTCATGCGGGATAACGGCGGCCATGCCGTGGCCCTGCATTGGAGCATGAAAAATGTGTACAACCTTGACAGCGGCGATGTGTTCTGGTCAGCCTCCGATGTCGGCTGGGTGGTGGGCCATTCCTATATTGTTTATGCCCCGCTGTTAAAGGGCTGCACCAGTGTCTTTTATGAGGGCAAGCCAGTCGGCACGCCTGATCCGGGCGCCTTCTGGCGAGTGATCTCCCAGCATGGGGTTAAGGTGCTTTTCACCGCGCCCACTGCCTTCAGGGCCATCAAAAAAGAAGATCCCAAGGGGGAATACTGCAAAAAGTATAACCTGGAAAATTTCGAGGCGCTCTATCTGGCAGGGGAACGGCTTGATCCGGACACCTACCACTGGGCCTGCGATCTGCTGGACCGGCCGGTCATTGACCATTGGTGGCAGACGGAGACCGGTTGGGCTATTGTCGCCAACTGCCGCGGCATCGAGGAATTTCCCATCAAACCCGGCTCGCCGACCAAACCCGTGCCGGGCTATGATGTACGGATTCTCGACACCACCGGCAAAGAGCTTGGTCCAAACCAGGAAGGCAACGTGGTGATCAAACTGCCCCTGCCGCCGGGCACTCTTCCCTCCCTCTGGCGTGATGAGGAAAAATTCGTCAAATCATACATGTCCACCTTCAAGGGCTATTATGAAACCAGCGATGGCGGCTATAGGGATGAGGATGGCTATTTCTATATCATGGGCCGTATGGATGATGTCATCAATATCGCCGGTCACCGACTCTCCACCGGGGCCATGGAAGAGGTAGTCTCCGGTCATCCCGATGTGGCCGAATGCGCGGTGATCGGCGCCCAGGATGCCTTAAAAGGTGAACTGCCCATTGGTTTTATCATTTTAAAAGCCGGAGTGGACCGTGATTTTAGCGAGATCGAAAAGGAACTGGTGCAGATGGTCCGTGATGAGATCGGCCCCATTGCCTGTTATAAGCAGTCCATTCTGGCCAGCCGTCTGCCCAAAACCCGATCGGGCAAGATCCTGCGGGGCACCATGCGGGCAATTGCCAACGGCAGGCAGTACCGGATGCCGTCCACTATCGATGATCCGACAATTCTGGACGAAATTACCGCTCTGCTCTCCAGCAAACGGGCAGGGAAATAGAATATTTACTATGCTGATTTATGAAAATTCACGAATTCCAGGCTAAGGAGCTTTTCCGCAGATACTCCCTCCCTGTACCCGGGGGTGGAATGGCCATCACGGTGGAAGAGGCGCTGGCCATAGCTGATGAGATCAGTGCCTATCCACTGGTTGTCAAGGCGCAAATCCATGCCGGCGGCAGGGGCAAGGGCGGGGGCGTGAAGCTTGCCGCAAATCGAGACGAACTGCAAAATTATGCCGGTGAGATCCTCGGCATGACCCTCGTCACGCCCCAGACCGGCCCGGAAGGCCGCCTTGTGCAAGGGGTTCTTGTCGAGCAGGCGGCGGACATCGTCCAGGAGCTCTATCTCTCTCTACTGCCGGACCGGGCTACCGCGACAATTGTCATCATGGCAAGCTCTGCCGGGGGCATGGATATCGAGGAAACAGCCACCACCATGCCGGACAAAATCATCAAGGTAAGCGTGAACCCACTGCAGGGCCTGCAGCCCCATCACGTCCGCCAGGTTTTGTTCGGTCTTGGTATCGCGCCGGACATGATGAAACAGTGGTCGGCCCTGCTTGCCGCGCTGTATCGTCTCTTTGTTGAAAACGACTGCTCACTTGTCGAGATTAATCCCCTGGCCATTACCGGCAGCGGTTCACTCCTGGCGGTGGACGCCAAGATTGAACTGGACGACAACGCCCTTTTCCGCCATGCTGATCTGCAGAATTATCGTGATAGCAATGAAGAGGATCCTCTTGAGGCTAAGGCCCGGCAGTACAATCTCAACTATATCAGATTAAGCGGCAATGTGGGAAACATGGTAAACGGGGCGGGGTTGGCCATGGCCACCATGGACATTATCAAAAAAGCCGGGGCAGATCCTGCCAATTTTCTTGACGTGGGCGGCGGAGCAACCGCGGAGATGGTGGAAAAGGGGTTTGAGATTATTTTAAGCGATCCCAACGTCAAGGGTATTTTCATTAATATCTTCGGTGGTATCCTCCGCTGTGACGTCCTGGCCACCGGCATCGTCGAAGCGGTGCGGAAGTGCAATGTTACCGTGCCGCTGGTGATCCGCATGGAAGGAACCAACGTCGAACAGGGCAGAAAAATACTGGCCGACTCCGGCCTCCAGCTGATAACCGCAGTGGATATGGCCGATGCAGCGGCCAAGGTGGCGGAGATGGTGGCATGAGCATATTTGTCGATGGCTCCACCCGTCTTGTCGTGCAGGGTATCACCGGCCGGGAGGGCCAGTTCCATGCCCTGCAGTGCCTGAACTACGGCACGCAGATCGTGGCAGGGGTCACCCCGGGCAAGGGCGGCGCCGAGGTGGGCACCATTCCGGTCTTTAACACGGTGCAGGCGGCGGTGGATAAAACCGGTGCCAATGCCAGCATGATTTTCGTGCCCCCGGCCTTTGCCGCGGACGCCATCTGCGAGGCGGCTGATGCCGGGGTGGAACTCATCATCTGTATCACCGAGGGTATCCCGGTGCTTGACATGCTCAAGGTGAAACATTACCTGACCCTGACCCAAACCAGACTCATTGGTCCCAACTGCCCTGGTATTATCAGCCCCGGACTGTGCAAGGCAGGCATCATGCCCGGAGCAATCCACAGGCCGGGAGGCCCCATCGGCGTGGTCTCCCGATCCGGCACCCTGACCTATGAGGTGGTGCATCAGCTGACTTGTCAGGGCATCGGCCAGACCACCTGTATCGGCATCGGCGGCGATCCGGTGATCGGCACCTCCTTTATTGATTGTCTCGCGGCATTTGAACAGGATGCCGCCACCAAGGGCGTGGTCATGGTCGGTGAAATCGGCGGGAGTGCCGAGGAGGATGCCGCCCTTTACGTGCAGCAAAATATGTCAAAACCCGTGGTGGGATTTATCGCAGGTCTTACCGCCCCGCCGGGTCGCAGGATGGGTCATGCCGGCGCCATTGTCAGCGGAGGCCGTGGCACGGCCCGGGGGAAAATCGCCGCCATGAAAGCCTGCGGCATCCATGTCTGTGAGGATCTGGGCAGACTGGGTGAATTCTGCAAGGAAATATTCAGCCATGCATAAGCACAACAGCCCTTTTCGCGTACTGATCGGCAAACCTGGTCTGGACGGGCATGACCGGGGAGCCAAGTTCATTGCCCGAGCCCTGCGCGATGACGGATTTGAGGTGATCTATACCGGCATCCGCCGCACCCCTGAAGAGATTGCCGCGGCCGCCATCCAGGAGGATGTATCAGCCATCGGGCTCTCCTCGCTGTCCGGCGCCCATCTCCGTTTATTTCCGGCAGTGGTTGAGGCACTGCGGGCCGCAGGCGTAACCGACATTGCCGTGCTGGGCGGCGGGGTCATCCCTGAGGAGGATATCCGGCAACTGAAGGAAGCCGGCATAGACGAGGTTTTCACCCCGGGCACGCCGCTGGAAGTCATTCTGGAAGCCTTTCGCAGCGCCTGCAGGCAACAGAGGAAAACACATCAGCCTTGACGGAGTTCGATGAGAAACGATCTGAACGCACTGCTTGCGGGGCTGCATAACCATGAGGCCCGCTCCATTGCCCGGGCCATCTCCCTGGTGGAAAATGACCATGAGGCAGCGGAGGTCATCCTTGCCTCCTTGGATCAGCATCATATCACCAGTTCGCAGGTCTTGGGCATCACCGGCTCCCCAGGGGTGGGCAAATCGACCCTGACCAGCACCCTGGTCAGGCATTTCCGCGGTCAGGGCAAACGGGTGGGTATTGTGGCGGTTGATCCTTCTTCGTCGATCACCGGCGGCGCCCTGCTTGGTGACCGGGTGCGCATGATGGGCCATGCCCTGGATCCGGATGTGGTGGTCCGTTCCATGGCGACCAGGGGCAGGCTGGGCGGTCTGTGCGCTGCAGCCGGCGCGGCGGTGCGCATCATGGCTGCTTCCGGCTGCTCGCCGGTCATTATCGAGACCGTGGGGGTGGGACAATCAGAGATGGACATTATCCGTCTGGCCGATCTGACCCTGATGGTTCTGGCTCCAGGGATGGGCGATGAGATACAGGCCATGAAGGCCGGCATTCTTGAAGTGGCGGATCTGCTGGTGGTGAACAAGACCGATTGTCTTGGCGCGGAAACCCTGACCATGGATCTGGAGGCGGCGCTGCGGGGCAAAAAAAATCCCTGGCAGTCCCGGGTTTATAAAACCGTGGCCACGACAGGGCAGGGGATAGACGAGCTGGCCATTGCCATTGATGAACTTGATGCCATTTACCGAAGCAGCGGCGAACATGACAGGAGACGCCATTCTTCCCTGGAGCTTGAAACCGTAGACTGGGCGGTTGAGCTGCTCAAACCACGTTTGCTAAAGGAACTGCAGGAAAAGATTTATGCGGCAGAGCCGCGGCAGGCCGCCAGAAAACTCCTCGCCCGGCTCTGTCCGTCCATAACCGATACCTGAAAGGCACTGTAACTGCTTATGGAAAAAAATAAAGATCTGACCGAGTGGCAGGACAAGGTGCTGGCCAAAAGTCTGGCCCGTTTCCCGGAGCGCAGGAAGCAATTCACCAATCACGGCGGTGACGAGATCCCCCGGCTGGCCCTGCCCGAAGAGATTGATGACCAGTACGTCAGGCTTCTGGGATTTCCCGGCAGCTACCCCTATACCCGCGGCGTGCAGCCCACCATGTACCGGGGGCGGTTGTGGACCATGCGCCAGTATGCAGGATTTTCTTCCGCCGCGGAATCAAACAAGCGCTACCGCTATCTACTGGAACAGGGCACCACCGGGCTTTCCGTGGCCTTTGATCTACCCACTCAGATCGGCTATGACTCGGACCACCCCATGAGCCTGGGTGAGGTGGGCAAGGTGGGCGTGGCCATTGATTCCCTGGCGGACATGGAAATGCTCTTTGAGCAGATACCCCTGGAGACCGTCAGCACCTCCATGACCATCAATTCGCCGGCCATGGTGCTGCTGGCCATGTATGTGGCGGTGGCCGAAAAACAGGGAGTTGCTCCGCAAAAGCTGCAGGGAACGATCCAGAATGATGTGTTAAAGGAATATGTGGCCCGGGGCACCTATATCTTCCCGCCCCAGCCAAGTCTCCGGCTGATCACCAATATCTTCCAGTGGTGCGGCGAAAACACCCCGTCCTTCAACACCATTTCCATTTCGGGCTACCACATCCGCGAGGCCGGTTCCACCGCGGTGCAGGAGGTGGCCTTTACCCTGGCCAACGGCATCACCTACGTGCAGACCGCACTCGATGCCGGGCTTGAGCTTGATGTCTTTGCCCGGCGGCTGGCCTTTTTCTTTAATGCCTCCTCCGACCTGCTGGAAGAGGTGGCGAAGTTCCGCGCCGCCCGCCGCCTGTGGGCCCGGATCATGAAAGAGAAATTCGGGGCGCAGAACCCGGCCAGCTGCATGCTGCGTTTCCACACCCAGACCGCGGGCTACACCCTGACCGCCCAGCAGATCGACAACAATATTGTGCGGGTCACCCTGCAGGCCCTGGCCGCTGTGCTGGGCGGCACCCAGTCGCTGCATACCAATTCCCGGGATGAGGCCCTTTCCCTGCCCACCGAGGATTCGGTGCGCACCGCCCTGCGCACCCAGCAGATCATCGCCCATGAATCCGGGGTGACCAACACGGTGGACCCGCTGGCAGGTTCCTATTTTATCGAACAGCTGACCGACAGGATTGAGCGGGAGGCGGTGGAGCTGATAGATAAAATTGAGCAGGCCGGCGGGGTGGTGGCGGCCATTGAAGACGGCTTCATCCAGCGCCAGATCGAAAATGCCGCCTATGCCTACCAGAAGGAGATAGAAAGCGGTGAGCGCATGATTGTCGGGGTAAACGGCTTTCAGATCACGGAAGAGAGCAGACCGCCCACCCTGCGGGTCGATCCCGAGGCTGAAACAATGCAGGTGGCTGCGCTTTCGCAATTGAAAAAAACAAGAAATCATGACAGAGTGAAAAATTCTCTGGAAGACCTCGACCGGGCGGCCCGGACTGACGCAAATCTCTTTGCTTATGTGCTGGCAGCTGTTAAGGAATATGCAACACTGGGCGAGATCTGTGATGTGCTCCGCCAGGTTTTCGGTGAATACAAACAACATTGAGCTGACCATGCTGAAAAAAATTGATCATATCGGTATTGCAGTAAAATCCATTGCCGAGGCCAGAAAGTTTTATGAACAGGCCCTGGGTCTCGTCTGTGAAAAGGAAGAAATTATAGAGAGCCAGCTGGTGAAAACCGCCTTTTTCCGGGTCGGCGAGGTCCATATTGAGCTGCTTGAACCCACTGAAGAAAAAAGCCCCATCGCTGCTTTTCTTAATAAGAAAGGGGAGGGGATTCACCATATCGCTTACCGCACCGACGATATCACCCGCCAGCTTGACCAGGCCCGGACGGGCGGCTGCCGCCTGATTCATGAGGTACCTTTTGCAGGGGCTGGGGGCAAGCAGGTCGCCTTTCTTCATCCCAAATCTTCTTTTGGCGTACTTACCGAGTTCTGCGCCAAAGGGATAAAGGTGTGACCATGCAGAAAAAACTGGACGAACTCATGAAGCTGCGGGCCGAAGCAAGGCTCGGCGGCGGTCAGGAACGCATTGACCGGCAGCATGCCCAGGGCAAGATGACGGCCCGGGAACGGCTTGACCTGTTGCTCGATGAAGGTTCCTTTGAAGAATTCGACATGTTCAAGGCCCACCGCTGCCAGCAGTTCGGCATGGCGGACAAACACTTTCCCGGTGACGGGGTGGTGACCGGCTACGGCACCATCGACGGCCGGCTGGTCTATGTCTTTTCCCAGGATTTTACCGTGCTGGGCGGATCACTCTCCGAGACCTTTTCCGAAAAGATCTGCAAGATCATGGATCTGGCCATCAACAATGGCGCACCTGTCATCGGGCTCAATGATTCCGGCGGTGCCAGAATCCAGGAAGGGATCGAAAGCCTGGCCGGTTACACGGATATCTTCCTGCGCAATGTCAAGGCCTCCGGTGTGGTGCCGCAGATCTCCGCCATATTCGGCCCATGCGCCGGCGGGGCGGTCTATTCTCCCGCCCTGACCGATTTCGCCATCATGGTCAAGAATAACAGCTATATGTTTCTTACCGGCCCCAAGGTGGTGAAATCCGTTACCCATGAGGATGTGACGGTTGAGCAGCTCGGCGGCGCCTCGATGCATGCCACCAAAAGCGGGGTTGCCGATTATGCGGCGGAAAGCGGTGCCGATGCCATCCACTATGTACAGGAACTGCTCTCCTATCTGCCCCAGAATAATGTGGAAAACCCTCCCTATGTCCCTACCAGTGACAAGCCGGAACGCCGGGATGAATTCCTTAACCAGATTATTCCGGACAACCCCAACGCAGCCTATGACATGAAGCAGGTCATTCTGCGCACGGTGGATAATGCCAGGTTTCTGGAGGTCAAGGCGTTTTTTGCCCCCAATATCATCATCGGTTTTGCCCGGTATAACGGCGGCAGCGTGGGCATTGTCGCCAACCAACCAAGTTTTCTGTCCGGCGTGCTGGACATCGATTCGTCCATCAAGGCAGCCCGTTTTGTCCGCTTCTGCGACTGCTTCAACATCCCCATCGTCACCTTTGTCGATGTCCCGGGTTTTCTGCCGGGCACCAACCAGGAGTATAACGGTGTCATCAGAAACGGGGCAAAAATTCTCTATGCCTATGCCGAGGCCACGGTGCCCAAGGTCACGGTCATCACCCGCAAGGCCTACGGCGGGGCCTATTGCGTCATGTCATCCAAGCATCTGCGGGGCGATATGAATTATGCCTGGCCCACGGCCGAAATCGCAGTGATGGGCGCCAAGGGGGCGGTTGAGGTGCTCTACGGCCGCGAGGCGAAAAACGCGAAAAATCCCGAGGCGTTTCTGGCTCAACGGGAACAGGAATATGCGGAAACCGTGACCAACCCCTATGAGGCAGCCAAGCGCGGCTATGTGGATGATATCATCGAGCCGGCCCGCACCCGGTTCCGCATCATCAAGGCCTTGGGCATGCTGAAAAACAAACGCGATACCAACCCCATGAAAAAACACGGCAATATCCCTCTTTAACGGCAATGAATTTTTCATTTGACCATATGGGGGTCGCCAATCTCTTTGCAGGCGATTTCAATGCCGTAACCTTCAGCATCATCGGCATGCTGCTGGTTTTTGTCGGTCTGACCATCATCAGCCTCTATATCGTTTGTCTGCCGTGGCTGCTCAAACGTTTGGGGAAAAGGCAGGCACGCCCCACTGAAGCTGTCGACAAGGTTGCGGAGCAGCAGAATATCGACCAGGAAAAGGAAATTCTCATGGCCATCGCAACGGCCTTTTATCTTGATCAGAATTTCCCGGAGGAAAACCAGAAAATTACCTGGAAAAGCCACGGTGACGTGGAATCGCCCTGGCTGATTTCCGGACGTGTGCAGGGCATGGCCCAGCGCACCCATGTCACCCGCCGAGTCTTTCCCCATCGTTAGGCTATGGTGAACAAAGGAAAATCCCCTAATCTCAACCTGAAACGGCAACAGATACCTCATGCGCATGTATAATTTATCGATCAACGGCAATGATTATGAAGTGATGATCAAACAGATCACGGAAGAGACTGTCACTGTTGAGGTAAACGGCGTAGAGCACATCGTCACCGTCAATAAGATCATGAACATGGCGGTTCCGCACTTCAGCGAAAAGGCATTGCAGCCGGAAACAGCCAGTCCGCTGATCACCAAAACCGCAACCACCGCTCCAGCCAGGAATGACACTGAAGGTTGCATCTGTTCGCCCCTGCCGGGTCATATTCTTGAACTTGCCGTGGCAGAAGGGGACAAGGTGCTGGTCGGTCAGAAACTGCTGGTGCTGGAGGCCATGAAACTGGAAAACATCATCACGGCGGAGTGGGCCGGGGTTGTCAAAAAAATTCTCGTTTCTGAAGGTGACGCCGTCAACCATGACCAGAAACTGATCATCATCGCCTGAGGTTCGTTGATATGGATTTTACGAGTTTTTTCAACAACACGGGCATTGCCCATCTGGAGTGGGGCAATCTGGTGATGATCCTGGTCGGCGTGGTTTTTATTTTCCTGGCCGTGACTAAGGATTACGAACCGTTGCTGCTGGTACCCATCGGTTTCGGCATCATTGTCGGTAACATCCCGCCCATAGCCGGCATGCCCCTGGGGGTCTACTCGGAGGGCAGCGTTCTCTCTTATCTCTACTTCGGGGTTACGAAGGGCATTTACCCGCCGCTTATCTTTCTGGGCATCGGGGCCATGACCGATTTTTCCACCATGCTGTCAAATCCCAAACTCATTCTGCTGGGTGCGGCGGCGCAAATTGGTGTCTTCCTTACCTTTCTCGGTTCGCTCTATCTGGGCTTTTCACTGAAACAGGCTGGGGCCATCGGCATCATCGGTGGCGCGGACGGGCCCACGGCGATCTTTCTCGCCTCCATGATCGCACCGGAACTGCTGGGTCCCATAGCCATTGCCGCTTACTCCTACATGGCCCTGGTGCCCGTTATCCAGCCTCCTGTCATGTATCTGCTCACCACCAAGGAGGAACGCCGCATCCGTATGAAACCGCCCCGCAAGGTCAGCAGAAAGGAGCGGATTATCTTCCCCATTGTCGCCTTTCTCATCTGCACCTTGATTGCCCCGGGCGCCATCACCCTGCTCGGCATGCTGTTCTTCGGCAATCTCCTCAAAGAGAGCACGGTGACCGATCGGTTGGCCAATTCAGCCCGCAATGCCCTGATCGATATCGTCACCATCCTGCTCGGCTTTACCGTAGGCGCTTCCACCCAGGCCCAGACCTTCCTGACCCCGCAGTCGATTCTCATTTTCATCCTTGGCGCCCTGTCATTTGTGGTGGCCACCGCCGGCGGCGTAATCTTTGCCAAGATCATGAACCTTTTTCTCAAGGAAAAAATCAACCCCCTGATCGGTGCTGCCGGCGTCTCGGCTGTGCCTGATTCCGCCAGGGTAGTGCAGGCTGTGGGGCAGAAGGAAGATCCCGGCAATTTCCTGCTCATGCATGCCATGGCGCCCAACGTGGCCGGTGTCATCGGCTCCGCCATTGCCGCCGGTGTTCTCTGGTCAGTCCTGGGGAAGTTTTAGTAATTTATCTCCAGCATTTGCCGCTTGCCAACATGTCTGCAATATGCTAAAAAAAACACAATTCAAAATAATGCCCGGATGGCGGAACTGGTAGACGCAAGGGACTTAAAATCCCTCGGTCCTAGCGACTGTGCGAGTTCGATTCTCGCTCCGGGCACCACAAATAAAAGGCTTTACCCTATAAATAAAGGGTTTAAGCCTTTTTCTCGTTTCTGACCCCGTAATATTTTAGAAATTTTTCAAAGAGCAACGGGAACGATGTCCCAATTTATCAGCAATATGCC
>JAHILF010000171.1 GCA_018897105.1 Pseudomonadota bacterium | reverse complement strand
GGGTCAGATTTGGTTGCGCCGATTGAGCAAAACCGCAGGCGTAGCAGTGCTCCGGCGAGGATTTTGCGATTGAGGCACGGCCAAAGATGGCCTGAAGACGGGATGCGTTATGGTATTTTGGCATTTTCCGAGTCCCTTATGCAATTTTCTTTCTTATTTCCCTGCCTCCATTGCAGCCACATCACATAATTAATGGCCACCAACTGTGATCAATAAAGATTTTCTTGAAAGGTGCTTATTGCTGGATCTTGAAACCAATGAAAGCGATAAAATCTATCATATCGGTGCGGTATAC
The DNA here is from genome assembly GCA_018897105.1 of Pseudomonadota bacterium. GTDB lineage: Bacteria > Desulfobacterota > Desulfobulbia > Desulfobulbales > SURF-16 > SURF-16. Next base: position 5,410 of record JAHILF010000171.1, on the reverse strand, counting down.
CATGATCATACATTTGAGAAGAAAGGGCGCTTTGATCTGAATGCAGCACTCAGAGAGTTGGATGCACTTGCGGATTCAGCGCATTACATTCTGGGGCATAACCTGCTTGGTCATGATTTCCCTATTTTAGCATCCCACGCTCCGAACTTGCGACTCCTCCAAAAGCCTATTGTTGATACGCTCTACCTTTCCCCCCTGGCTTTTCCGGAGAATCCCTATCATCGTCTGGTAAAAAATTATAAGCTGGTCAGGGATTCGATGAGTAATCCTGTTGCCGATGCACGCCTGGCTGCATCGGTATTCTGCGACCAGTGGGAAAGCTTTGCACAACTCCTCCAAACTGAAAAGGATGTTCTATCTTTTTATCGCTACTGTTTTGCGGAAAGCGGCAGCTTGGCACTGCGCAGCCAGGGACTGCAAGAGGTTTTTGCCGCTATAGGGGCGTCTCAGATTAGTGAAAACGATGCTTGCGCCATCTTTCAAAAAAACGTTCTGAACAAAGCTTGCGATACAGCAGTCTCAACGAACATCTATGAATATCTGACAAACACGGACAAACGCCCCGCGCTTGCCTACTGCCTGGCATGGCTGAGAGTTGCCGGCTATAATTCCGTCCTTCCGCCCTGGGTGCGTCACCGTTTTCATGATGTTGTGCCGATCTTGAAGGAATTGCGGGAAACTCCCTGTAACAATCCATCCTGTCACTGGTGTCAAACCACACAAAATCCCCGGAAACAGTTACAAAGGCTATTCGGCTATCCATCCTTCCGCTCGACACCGACAACGGAAAAAGGCACCAGTCTGCAAGAGGCCATTGCCGGCCACGGCATGAGAGACAAGCCGCTGCTCGCTATTCTACCCACCGGTGGAGGGAAATCCCTCTGTTATCAGATACCGGCCCTGGTGCGCAATTTCCGCCGAGGCTTGTTGACTGTTGTTATCTCCCCGTTGCAGGCACTTATGAAGGATCAGGTTGACGGCCTGGCGTCGAAGACCGGCACCATGTTCGCTGCCGCAATTTACGGCATGCTGACACCGCCGGAACGTGGTGATGTACTGGAGAGGGTCCGTTTGGGAGATATTGCTATCCTCTACGTATCACCGGAACAATTGCGCAATAAATCCCTCACCGATGCCATAGGCCAACGGGAAATAGGCTGTTGGGTCTTTGATGAAGCCCATTGTCTGTCAAAGTGGGGCCATGATTTCCGTCCTGATTATCTTTACGCCTCCCGTTTCATCAGGGAATTTTCCTCAAAACAACAGACGCCTATACCGCCGATAGCCTGCTTTACCGCGACAGCCAAGCAAGACGTGATTGAGGAAATCGCCGACCATTTTCGCAGGGAACTCGGGCAGGAACTGGAGATTTTCGAAGGAGGCGTCGAAAGAAACAATCTTTCTTTCGAAGTCCAGCTGATCAATAGTGCCGAGCGAAATGAACGTATTCACGAAATCCTTGCCGAGCGGCTCCCGACTCCGGAACTTGGTTCAGCAATCATCTATGCCGCAACAAGAAATGAAACGGAAAACACGCGAGATTTTTTGCTTAAAAAAGGCTGGCAGGTTGAAGCCTTTCATGCCGGACTGGAAGCTCCTTTTAAACGCAGGATTCAGGAAGATTTCATTAGCGGCAAGACGCAGGTTATTTGCGCCACCAACGCCTTCGGCATGGGAATCGACAAAGACAATGTACGGCTGGTAATTCATGCAAATATCCCAGGATCGCTGGAAAATTACTTGCAGGAGGCTGGCCGTGCCGGGCGGGATACCAAGGAGGCGGAGTGCGTCCTTCTCTTTAACGAACATGATATTGAAACCCAGTTTAAGCTGGGTGCACTATCTGAATTAACCCAGCATGACATCAGCCAAATCCTGCGGGGCTTGCGCCGTGCCAAGCGAGGCAAGGACAACCAGGTCGTAATCACCGCCGGAGAGCTGCTGCGGGATGAGGAAGTGCAGACCCGTTTCGATAGCGATGATCGCATGGCCGACACCAAGGTGAAGACGGCTGTCGCCTGGTTGGAGCGGGCAGGATTTGTTGAACGCAACCAGAACAACACCCGTGTCTTCCAGGGCCTTCCCCTTGTCCGAAACATGGAAGAGGCCGTGGAAAAAATCACTCCTCTCGGTATTTCAGAGAAGCAGAAAAAACGATGGCTTGCCATCCTTCACGCCTTGTTCAATGCCAAGATGAACCAAGGAATGAGCGCTGACCAGCTGGCCGAACTTCCCGAGTTCAGGGAGAGGGACAATGATGCTCCAAAATCCCTTTCCATATCAGGCGATACCCAGGAAATATTACGAGTTCTGCATGCCATGACCGAAGCAGGGCTGATCAAACAGGGCATTCTCATGAACGCCTATGTTCGCTACAAAGTAGGCGATCATTCCCGTATCCGCTTTGACAAGGTCTGCAAACTGGAAAAGGCCATGCTCCAGCTCATGCAGGAAACAGAGCCCGAGGCCGAAGGCTGGCTTGATCTTTCCCTGCGTCGGCTGAATCAGCGGCTCATTGATGAAGGGCATGAAAGCCTCCCTGAACTCCTGCGTAATCTTCTGAAAAGCCTTTCGCTGGATGGGAAAGGCCTGGCTGGAAATCGTGGCAGCCTTGAGTTCCGTTATTTTGGCCAGGATCACTATCGTCTTAAATTAAATCGAAACTGGCCAGCCTTGCTTGCCACGGCGGAGAAGAGACGTTTAGTCGCGAAAGTGGTACTAGACACCCTCTATGCTAAAATACCCGCGAACACGCAGGCAAGTGCCGAACTCCTGGTCAACTTTTCTCTCGATGACATTGCCAACGCACTCCGCAGCAACCTCTTCCTTGCCGGCCAACTCAAAGATAGCCTTGCGGCAATAGATCGGGCACTTATGTTTCTGCACGAACAACAGGTTATCATTCTCCAGCAGGGGCTCGCTGTTTTTCGTCAGGCAATGACGATTCGCATTATCCCTGAAGAGATAAAGCGCCGTTATGTAAAGGGAGATTACAGCCCCCTGGAACAGCACTATAAGGAACGAATTTTCCAGGTCCATGTGATGAATGAGTATGCCCGACTGGGTCTCAAAAAAATCAGGCAGGCCCTGGACCTGGTCCTCGCTTATTTCTCAATGGATCGCAGCAGCTTTATCCAGCGTTATTTTGCGGGACGGAAACAAGTCACTGATCGGGCCACGAGCCAGGCATCCTACCACCGTATAGTTGATAACCTGGCAAACCCTGTGCAGATTGCCATCGTGACGGCAGCGCCAAATGAAAATATGTTGGTGTTGGCCGGACCAGGATCCGGAAAGACCCGGGTGGTGGCGCACCGATGCGCATTCTTATTGCGGGTAAAACGCGCCCAGCCACGCAGCGTCCTTATCCTCTGCTTCAACCGCAACGCAGCAAATACCTTGAGGCGGCGCCTCTTTGAACTAGTCGGGCCTGATGCCAAAGGCGTCACCGTTTTAACGTATCATGGTTTAGCGATGCGGCTGATCGGCTCTTCTTTTGCAGAGCGGGCTGAAGGTCGAAAAATGCAGAATGACGATTTCAAAACCGTCATTCCCGAGGCAGTTCGTTTGTTGAATGGCGAGGTCGAATTGACCTGTCTGGAAAGTGATGAACTCAGGGAGAGACTGCTGGCCGGTTATCGTTATATTCTGGTGGATGAGTACCAGGATATCGATTCCGACCAATACCAGCTTGTTTCAGCTCTGGCCGGCCGAACGCTGAGCGACCCGGACAGCAAGCTGGCGCTTCTCGTGGTTGGAGATGACGACCAGAACATTTACACCTTTCGCGGGGCCAATGTGGAGTTTATCAGGCGCTTCCAGAACGACTATCAGGCGGAAATCCACTACCTGGTTGAAAACTACCGGTCATCGGCCAATATCATTGCCGCGGCGAACGTCTTGATCTCGCATAATCGCGATCGGATGAAAATCAATACAGAAATACGCATCAACAAAGGAAGGAAGCAACTCCCGGCAGGTGGACCGTGGGAAGATATTGATCCAATAGCCAAGGGCCGGGTGCAGATCTTACATGTCACTGATGCAGGACATCAGGCCGTAGCCCTTGTGGAGGAGTTGCTGCGTTTAAAACAACGCAATCCCTCCCTGCAATGGTCAGACTGCGCCGTCCTGGCAAGAACCCGTGAAGAACTCGCGCCTATTCGTGCTTTTTGTGAACTGAAAAATATCCCAATAATCTGGAGTATTGACCGTGACAAGACCCCGCCAATTTATCGAATCCGCGAGATTCGCCAATTTTTTGCAGAACTGAAATCCCGTCATGACGAGCTGCTGTCAGCAACAGATTTACTGGAAATTGTTGATCATCTCGCAGAAGGGCATCCTGTCAGTCCATGGTGGGAGTTGATCAGAAAGATCCTTGACGAATGGCGCAATGAAAGCGGCAATGCGCAACAATCCCCCAGCAACGTCACTGAATACCTTTATGAAAGTCTGGCGGAACAAAAACGAGAGCAAACAATTGGCACCGGGGTTTTCCTCAGCACGGTTCACTCCGCCAAAGGGATGGAATTTCCCCATGTTTTTGTCCCCGGAGAATGGAGATGCGGAAAGGCCCCAGCAGAACAAGAGGAAGAACGACGGGCCTATTATGTTGCCATGACGCGCGCCAAGGAAACCCTCTGCCTTTTTAACAGGGAGGATAGCCCTAATGTGCACACCGGACTTCTCAAAGGCGACTTTTTATTGAACCGTAGGCCAACCCTGACTCATTCACCAGATAAACAGACTCTTCATCGCCGCTATAGCATACTGGGGATGGAGGATCTGTTTCTTGATTATGCCGGGCGCATGCCTCCCAAAAATTTTATTCATGAGCATCTTGCCTCACTCAAGACGGGAGATACACTCCAGGCAGTAACGAAAGGGAACCACATCGAGTTGCATGATGCCAGGGGCAGTATCGTCGCCCAACTCTCCCGATCCGCATGTGAGATATGGAATGGACGATTGGAAACTATCGAACGTATAACTGTGCTTGCCATGGTGCAGCGCCAGTGTGAGGATTCCGGAGAGGATTATAGACGGCTCTGCCAATGTGAGCAGTGGGAGGTTCCTTTGGCGGAAATCACTTATCTTACCGGATAGAAATCTGGCCAGTTGAGAAAATATATTGGTTTATCCGGTCAATGCGGAAAGGAGAGATACACCAGACCGAAGTCCCGGCATGTACCAAATTTTTCGCCCGCCACAGCAGTATTGACCGCCCCACAGGAACATTTCCACACCATAGGGACAATATCGGACTCCTCAAGGCTGCCGCACTGCCTCATCCTCCAGCGACAATAGGCATCCCAGTCAATCTGCGGTTTCTCTTCGGCTTGTTTGACAATATCATTGAGCAACATGAGCATTTCCTTTAGAGGACTTTCTCACTCCTCGGCAGAGG
>JAHILF010000145.1 GCA_018897105.1 Pseudomonadota bacterium | reverse complement strand
GGGTCAGATTTGGTTGCGCCGATTGAGCAAAACCGCAGGCGTAGCAGTGCTCCGGCGAGGATTTTGCGATTGAGGCACGGCCAAAGATGGCCTGAAGACGGGATGCGTTATGGTATTTTGGCATTTTCCGAGTCCCTTATGTCTGATCAGCGAGAAGATTCAGCAGTCGTGTTTCCAAAGCAAGGAAAAGCGGGAAATAATTTTGCAGTACTGCCCGGCATATTTCGTCCGCAACTTCCTCATTATAGGTGTGGGAGGTGAGATTCCTGCTTTTAAGCATATCCATCCAACCTTCACCGTCTTCCACTAACCCAAGCTCAAACGCCTTACGAATGGCATCCCTTGATCCGTAGATCTCGCTCTGCCCTCTGTATTCCAAAAAGTCCTTCAGGCTGTTCCAGGCAAGCTCGAAGGTATATTCAAATGCCTTGATCAGGCCCTGCTGTTCAAGTTCGGACAGGTCGCCCTTGTCGACAAATTTTCGCAACTGGCTCAAGGCTTTCCGAAAATTTGCGAAACGTTGCACCCATCTGATGTCCTTTCCTGTCATAGGCTGTCCTCACAAATAAAAAAAGCAATACAAGGTTCAATTGGTTGACTATACACTTTGCCTGATATTGATCAAAGAGTAAAATAATTGTCTACCAAAAAGGGGGGAATGACATGATGCAATCCGAGGGGATAGCAGAAAATATGCATCTGGGGCTTACCGACACCCATGCCCATCTCTGTGACCAGGCCTTTGATCAGGACCGGCAGGAGGTGATCCAGCGGGCGCAGGAAGCAGGCATTGCTGCCATCGTCATGGTCGGCGAGACCCTGGAGGATGCCCGGCGCAATCTGGCGCTTGCCGCCGAGTATCCCTGCCTGAAACCGGCGGCAGGTCTGTATCCGGAATTTGCCGATATGGAGGAGGCGGAAAAGCTGAGCGGTTTTATCCGGCGGCATGGAGCACGTTTTTATGCCATCGGCGAGGTGGGGCTTGATTTCTGGCTTGCCAAAGAAGAGGCGGACAGAGAGGTGCAGCGCCTGGTTTTTCGGAAATTTATTGAGCTGGCCTCTGAGCTTGACCTGCCGCTCAATGTCCATTCCCGCTCCGCCGGCCGCCAGGCGGTGGCCCTGCTGCTGGAGCAGGGTGCAAAGCGGGTGCAGATGCACGCCTTTGACGGCAGGTATTCAGCCGCTTTGCCTGCGGTGGAGGCGGGCTTTTTCTTTTCCGTGCCGCCGTCCCTTGTCCGCTCCCGCCAGAAACAGAAGCTGGTGGGGCTCCTGCCGCTCTGCTGTCTGCTGGTGGAAAGCGACAGTCCGGTCCTTGGCCCTGATCCGGCCAGGCGAAACGAACCGGCCAATGTGGTGACAGCAGTAAAGGTCATTGCCGAGATTAAGGACATTGCCGTTGACGCGGTGCTGGAAGCGGTGCGGGAAAACACCCGCCGCTTGTATGGGGATCTGTGAGCACTGCGGCAGGCTATTACCGGTGCTCCAGCGCCTGGAGAAAGTGGGCGTAACACAGAGGGGCTGGGCCGCCGCCCTTGCCGGGTTGCAGGGCTTTAGTGAGATAGCTCTGCATGAAGGCCTCCTCCCGCCTCTGGGCCTCGGCCAGGGAGAATTTCGGCTGGAGGGCATTTTTCGGTTTTTTGACGGGATTTTTTACCCCGCGCCATCCCTGGGCAAAGGCCCTCTGACCGTAGCGCAGCAGGTAGAGAAAGGAGTGGTGGGTGGAGATGGCCCCGGCCCAGGGGTAATGGTCCAGGTGATAGCGCCCGGAAAGGGCGGAGATGCTTTCATCAAGGGCATCCTCGTCGCCCTCGCTTTCGGCCATGCGATACTGGGGAAAAAGTTTGAAGACATCGCCGGCGGTATGGTAGATCGAGTCAATGCCGTACTGCTCCGGCCGGCAGGCTATGAGCGAACCGGGAGTGAGATTGAAGTCGCCGACAATGAACTGATCGATCATGGGGCTTTCCCGGTTGATGAGCGCAATGGTTTCCGTCGCCTCCGGCCAGGTCTCGCCGGGATGCTGGAGAAAGGTCATCCAGCTGGTGGCGATACCGGCCTGGTGAAAATTATGATTGATGCGGCGGATCAGCTCTGTCGTGATGCCCTTGTTCATTAGCCTCAGGATCCTGTCCGCCCCGCTTTCGATGCCGAAGGCCACGGTGCGGAGCCCGGCCTGATAAAGCAGGCGGCAGTTCTCCGGGGTATACGTGGCCTCAATGCGCAGGTCGGTGGACCAGCGGATATCAAGCCCCGCCTCAATGATGCCGAGGGCCAGATTGATGGCATAGGCCGGGGCCAGCACATCGCAGGAAAGATAGAAATTTGCCGCACCGAACTCTTCCTGCAGGGCGCGCAGGTCGGCCACCGCCTGTTGCACCGGGATTTCCCGGTAAAGATGACGGCCCGACTGGTTGAAGCCGTAACAGCAGAAGGAGCATTTGTTCCAGTAGCAGCCCCTGGTGGGACTGTAGAGCAGCAGGCGGTCCGGCGCCAGATAGCGGTCGAGTTCAAGATCGGCATAGTCGGGGGGGGCGCCGTCTTGCAGATCGAGGGTCCAGGCCGGTCCCTGCAGCAGGGTGCCGGTGTGCGGATCTTTCATGACCAGGTTGGGGATAGAGGCGAGCTTCGCCGGATCGGCCTGCCCCGCCGCCAGCAGCGGCAGCAGCTCTTCCAGGGTTTTCTCCCCCTCCTGCATGCCCACCGCGTCCGCATAGTCAAAGATGCGGCCCACCGTCTGCGGACTGGCGTTGCGGACGATCTGGTCGATGCAGGGGCCGCCCAGCATGACGAAACAGGCCGGGAAGTACTCTTTGATCAGTTTGCCCAGATAAAAGGTCTCGGGAATCTGGGAGACAAAGGTCAGGGAAAGGCCGATAAAACGCGGCGGAGTGAGATTACCAAACTGTTGGCGGTAAAAGCCGTCAAAGGGGCTTAAGCGGCCGGCGATATAATGGTCCAGCAGGTTGAAGTCCCAGGGCGCGGTGAGATGGTTGGCCTGGTTGAAGCCGAAGCGGAAGGGAAAGAATACCCCCCCCATGAGGCGAAAGAGTTCTTCAAGACAGTTGCGGCTGCGCTGGTAAGCCTTTTTCTGGTAAAACCGCTGCGGGTCGCGCATGACAGCGGCACATTGCCCGAAATCGCGGTCAAGGGCAAGGGCCTCCGACACCCGCCGGTATTCCATCTGCTCGTACAGCGTCAATCTGCTGCGCCGGTTCAGCTGCTGGAAACGATCCGTCAGCCTCTGCCGCCATCCCGCCATGGTCTCTGGGTCAAGCAGGAAATCAAGTCCTTCAATGTTGAAGTCCCGCACCACTGTCTCGATGCCGCGCTGCCGCAGGTATCCCTTGAGAGTGGGCAGGGCCACATAGGGCCAGGTCGGATCGGCGAAAGGCGGAAAGAGAAGCAGCGATGCGCTTCCCGGCGTCGAACTCATGGTTCCGCGCCTCTTTCCATGAGCTCCCGTATTGCCTTGCCCAGCCTGCCGATGCCGACATCGATTGTTTCCACGTCGGCGCATGAGAAGTTGAGCCGCAGGGTACGGTGCCTGTTGCCCCGAACATAAAAGGGATCGCCCGGTACGAATACGACCTTATCCCGGACCGCCAGCTCGAACAGGTCCATGGCGGCCATGTCCAGCGGTAATTCAGCCCACAGGAACATCCCACCTTCCGGCTTGGTGTAGGTAACCTCGGCAGGGAAATACCTCTGTATACTGTTTTGCATCGCCTGGCACTGGCGGCCATAGACGTCACGAATCATGCGGATGTGATCGTCAGCGTTGTTATCCCGGAGGTACTGGCAGACGATGCCTTGGGTGAAATGGCTGGTGTGGAGATCCGTCGCCTGTTTGGCCGTGATCAGCTTCTGCATGAGCGCGGGCGGGGCGACGATCCATCCCAGCCTCAGGCCTGGCACCAGGCTTTTGGAGAATGATCCGAGCAGGATGGTATTGCCGGGCAAAAGTTCCTTGAAAGAAGTCTTCGCGCTCCCTGTGAATCGCAGGTCACCGTAAGGATCGTCCTCGATCAGCAGTGTGTCGGTTTCCTCAAGTATCCTGGCCAGTTCCAGTCTGTTCTGCTCAGAATAGGTGATTCCCGACGGGTTCTGGAAGTTCGGCACGGTGTACATCAATTTTGGCCGGCTTGACAATGCACTGAGCAAGGCGACGGGGTCCATTCCCTCCCCGGAAACCGGGACGGGCAGGAACCGTGGTCTATAGAGGGAAAAGGCCTGAATGGCCCCCAGGTAACCTGGCTCTTCGATGACTACCGCGTCGCCCTCGTTGAGAAGCGTCTTCCCAAGTAAGTCCAGGCCTTGCTGAGAGCCGCTGGTGATGAGGATACTGTCGACGGGTATATCCAGATTGGCCTTCTCACGATAGCGCGTCGATATATATTCCCTGAGTCCTGCATGGCCTTCCGAGCCGGCATACTGCAGGACGTCCCTGCCCTGGGTGTCGAACACCTTGCATGTCGCTTCCTTAAGCGCCGCAACGGGAAAGAGTTCCCTGTTCGGCAAGCCTCCGGCAAAGGAGATCACTGAGGGGTCAAGCGCTACCTTAAGTATTTCGCGAATAAAAGAGCGGGGTACGTCGGAAATTCGGTCCGAAAAGATGCGATCAAGTTTTGTCATATTTTTCCTTCTCACCACAGAAACGCAACGGCGCGTTTGTCCAGAATGGAGTCATCAAATATCGTGGACGCCGGTTTATCCGCCATGGCAAGACAGACATGGAGCGGCAGCAGATGCTCTTCGCGGAGGTGGCAGTAGCGGGCCGAAGGGGCCTTCTCCCAGTCAATCAGCAGCTGTTCGCGCTCAGCCTGGGAGAGGGGTCCGGTGCACACCTCAATCAACCAATCCTGGAAGGCATCATTGGCCGGGTCCGACGCCTCCCTCCCTGGCCGAAAAAATTCCTTCATGTTGTGGAAGGAAAATCCTGAGCCGATCACCAGGATATTCTCTTGCAGCAATTCACGCAAGGCTTGGCCCAAGGCTATATGTGCCGCCGGGTTCAGACCGCGCAACAGCGAAAGCTGCAGGGCAGGGATATCGGCCTGGGGGTACATCATTTTCAGCGGGATAAAGAGGCCATGGTCAAATCCCCGCTGGGGATCGAGCCGGGCCGGAATATTATTTTTCATCAAGAGACTTGCTATCCTGCCGGCAAGCTCGGGGTTGCCGGGGGCCGGATAGTTGATACCATAGGCTTCTTCAGGAAAACCATAATAATCATAAAACATGGGAGGGGCAGGGCCACTCAGCAGGGTTGCCGTGCTTTCTTCCCAATGGGCGCTGATGACGAGGATGGCATCCGGTCTTCGCAGCCGGGATGGCAGCTGCTCCATAAACTTGACCATTGCCTGGTGGCTGGCATCACCGAGAATCGGCAGGGGGCCGCCGCCGTGGGAGAAATAGACTATTTGCGCCTGATGGGGAGGATTGTTTTGATTGGGCATGAAAGCTACTCTGTTGGGTTATTGCTTCGTTCGTGAGCTTTTTCTTCTGCCGCCGATGCCATTCGGAATCACATGTTCCTTTGAGTTGTTTTGCTCAGTATCAAGTTTCTTGATATCTACCCCAACCTAACATTCTTGACAACGGAATATAGGGTATTCTACGCAATTCTAACCCGATATCATTCACCAGGAATGATACGCGAAAACTTGATATCAGCAACTCATCTTTTCATGCGCTCGGCACAATGCAGGATTGTTCCGGCAACGCATCCCACACAACGCATCCCCCGTAGCGCATTGCTTTACAAAGGTGAGTCCCACGCAACCGGTGGGACTCACCTTTGTACCAATGAATTTCAGCTCCCCTGGAAATATTCCTCCAGCTTGGCAAATACCTCGTGTTCAGCCGGGTGCAAGACGGCGCTACGGACATCTTCAAGTTTTTCCAGTTGTTTGACAATCTGGTCGAGGTGGCTGTTACCGGCAATCTGTATCCAGATTCGGCTCAGCTTGCCGTCACCGATGGGCATGCACAAAATACCCTCCATGTTGAAGGCCCGGCGGGAAAACAGGCCACAGATATGGGACATGACGCCGGGGTGGTTATTGACGGTCAACTCCAGCACCTTCTGCCCGGAAGCATCGGACGGCGGGCAGGGATATGACTCTTTAAGCGCTTGCATGATTTTCACCTCCTATCATCTCTTTGTTGGCCGCCCCCGGCGGCACCATGGGGTAGACCTCTTCATTTCTGCCGATGGGCACGTGAACCAGGCACGGCCCTTGTGTCTGCATTGCCTTGGTCAGGGTGGCGACGGGATCATCGCTTGCACCAAGGGCAAAGGCCTGCATGCCGAATCCCCTGGCAATGGTGACGAAATCAACATGATGCTGGTATTCGGAAGCAAAGTACTGTTTGCCGAAAAACAGGTTCTGCTGCTGCCGGACCAGGCCCAGGGACGTGTTATCCAGAACAAAAATTTTGACGTTCGCCCGCTGTTCAACCGCAGTGGCAAGCTCCTGGATATTCATCAGGATGCTGCCGTCACCGCTGAAACAGACGACAGTTTTTTGGGGATGGGCCAAAGACGCGCCGATTGCGGCAGGCAGACCAAATCCCATGGTGCCGAGCCCGCCGGAGGTCAAAAGCTGCCGCGGTCGGCAAAAGGGGTATGCCTGGGCAACCCACATCTGGTGCTTGCCGACATCGGTGGCAATAAGCGTCTCATGGTCGGCCAGGGCGGCAATCTGTCTGATCAGTCCATAAGGCATGCAGGGATCGTCCGCTCCCGGCATGATAAAAGGGTTTTCCTTTTTCAGGAAGGCCATTCTGTTCAGCCAGTCCTGCCGGTTTTTTGACTCGACCTGGGGCAGCAGCTCCGCAAGGACACTGCCTGCATCGCCGACCAGTTGCAGATGGGCTGTCCGCAGCTTGTTGATCTCGCCGGGATCGATATCGATATGGATAACCTTGGCCCCGGGGCAGAACTCGGCAATCTTGCCAGTGGCCCGATCATCAAAACGGGCACCGGCAACCAGCAGCAGATCACATTCCTCCAGGATCAGATTGGTGTAACGGGCTGCATGCATTCCCAGCATTCCCAGGGCCAGAGGATGATTAGTCGGCATACTGCCGAGACCGAGCAGGGTCATGGTGGTGGGCAAATTGTTTTTTTCCGCCAGACGGATTGCCGCATCATGTGCATTGCCGTGCCTGATGCCGCCGCCCAGGTAGAGTATGGGCCGCTCCGCCGCATTGATCATGGCTGCGGCCTGCAAGATATCCTGCTTCCTGTAATGTTTGACACATTCTCTTTGCGGCATTGCCGGCCAGTCTGCAAACTCAATCATTTCCAACTGGACATCCTTCGGGATATCGATAAGCACCGGACCTGGCCGCCCTTCGCCGGCAATGCGAAAGGCGGCCGGGATAACCTCCAGCAGCTCCCTGGCGGAACGGACCAGAAAATTATGTTTGGTGATGGGGATACTCATGCCGTAGGTGTCGATTTCCTGAAAGGCGTCCGTGCCGATCAATGATTGCGGCACCTGGCCGGTAATGCAGATAATCGGAATTGAGTCCAGTTTGGCATCGGCAAGGGCAGTCATCACATTGGTTGCGCCGGGACCTGATGTGGCAAAACAGACTGCCGGTCTGCCGCTTGAACGGGCCATACCCTGGGCAATGAAGCCGGCACCCTGTTCATGCCGGGCCAGGACATGGCGGATAGTGGTACTGTGCGATAGTGCGTCATACAGGGGCAGATTGGAACCTCCCGGTATGCCGGCAATGATGTCGACGCCGAAACGTTCCAGCAGTTTAATGGTAAGCTGTGCTCCATTCATTTTGTCCATCGTGACATTCCTCCTGTTGTGGTGAGTTGGTAAACCCAAAAAAAAACCCCCGCCGGCTTCTGCGCCGGCGGGGGTTTTTGAATAAACCAGTTTTATTAGCTGATTCCCTCTAGGGCGCTTCTCCTTGCACGTTACGCACCACCACCACCACGACGCTTACAAAAGCGACATGAACGAGAGAGGCAATGGTCATCAGAGAAGCGGTAATTTTCATCAAAATTTTCCTAATGTAAGTGAATCATAAAAAGAGCATCTCCTATTTTACGGATCGTGTCAAGAGCTGGTATCCGCGAAAATGGAATTCAAGATATATTTATGAGGGGAGGCGGTGAGCAGAGGGAAATTTACCGCATACCCACCGCCGAAAGGCGATTATTTATCGCTCATCTTGCCGCCTACTCACTATCATACTTAAACGAGAGCGCCAATCTGGTACGGAATGCAACTGCTTTCCCTTTGTCGATCTTCAAATCCATTTTCGTCACCTCGGCGACCCGTAAATCCCGTAAGCTCTTCGAGGCGGTTTCCACCGCGTTTTTGGCCGCCTCTTCCCAGGAAACACTGCTGGTGCCGACCAGTTCGATAACCTTGTATACGCTTTCACTCATACGCTACCTCCTTCCTGTTGTTTTTTTACGGATTAATGCCGCTTTTCAAACACCTGTTTGCCCAACAACCCAACAATTTCTTTAATCAATCTCTATTAGACGACTACAACGCCGGGGCTGCCTTTGTCAATGTGAATTTGGAAGAAAATGCAGCTGTCTGAACTCGGCATCTGCGCTGCAGGCTTGCCGGGGCAGGGCGGGGTGGCAATGATGAGCAACGAGCGGAATTGCCCGCCTGCTTCCTATTGGCGCGGCAGGTCAGGCTCGCTGCCGCCGGGGGGGAGGATAATCTTGTTCTCCGAAGCGACCCATACGAAACGTGACAGGGATTTGCACCCCTTGTAGGCGGGAACCCGGAAACGGCGCACATGGAAGCCGCAACTCATCAAGAGCTGCTCGAATTTCTTACTCGGCCCGGCCGACCACACAGCCAGACACCCTTGTTCGCGAAGCGCACGGCGACAGGCTTCAATTCCTTTACGACCGTACAGCCGGCGGTTACCGGCATTGGTCATTGCGTCGGGACCATTATCGATATCCAGCAGAATCGCATCGAATCTGCTCTGGGAGCTGGATATAAGCTTGACGATATCGCCCATCTCGATGGCAACTCGTTCGTCCCCCAGCGGGTGGCCATTGAGTTCCCCGAAGAACTCACGATTCCAGTCGACTACAGCACCCAGCAGTTCACCCACCACCACCCGGGCGTCGGGGCTGAGCATATCGAGAGTCTGGCGCAAGGTATAACCCAGACCCAAGCCGCCGATAAGTATGCTGGGCGCTTGGCGGCCGGTCAGATGCCCACAGCCCAGCCGGGCCAGCTCCAGTTCCGACTCATGGTGGCGACTGTGCATCAGATCCTGGCCGTTGATTTTGATAAAGAAATCACGGTCATGCTGATAAAGCACCATCTCACTGCCGTCAGGGGTCCGGGCAGCGGCTATTTTTATTGTCGGTTTCATGGCGGCATCCTGGTGAAAAATGAGGCGGATTCAAGATTTTCCAGCAATCGGCCTCACACCGGAGCTGAAACAGCCCGGCTCCGTTGCGCCGGAACGTTCAGGTTAACCTGCCTGGGAAAGGGGACCGGGCCAAGGCCTCGCAAACAAAACCAGTGCTGATCAGAAACGGGTATTGAGTCCGCCGCGCCGGTTTTTCTTCCACATCCCGGCTACGCCAAAAAGAACAAGGCAGAGAAGAAAACCGATTCCTATGCCGATAAATATTTTACCCCAGCCGCCGTCACGCGCCTTAGCCAAAGAACTCATTGCCGATCCCTGTTGCGCCTCGGTTACGGGAACCGCTACTGCTTCAGCAGCAGGCGGCGCCGAAGTGTTGATGACAGCGGCAGCTGCAGTCTGCTGAGGCTGTGCAACGGCAGGCGTCGGCGCTATTGCCGCAACGGCCGGTTGCGGCGGAACGAGGCTGAAGCCCTTGGACAGCAGTTCCGCAGCCTTGGCATCGCGCACTTTGCGATCCTTGCTGCCCATAACCAGGGTGATAATCCGCACCCCGCCTCTTTTGGCAGTGGCGGCGATGGAAAATCCGGCCGCATCATAATAACCGGTTTTGAAACCGTCACAACCGGGAAACCGGGACAGCAGTTTGTTGTGGGTGCGCATAATGAATTTATCGTCGCGGAATCCCCTGGTCTGGGTGCTGGTGTACTGCAAGGCCTCGGGTCGTTTAGCCAGCTCGCGGCAGAGGATGGCGAGATCTCGGGCCGTGATGACATCCGGCTGCTGTCCCTGGGAGGGCGGCAGACCATGCACGGAGTTAAAATGGGAGTTTTTCATCCCCAGTTCCTGGGCCTTCTGATTCATCAGGGCGATAAACCCCTCCTTGGAACCGGCTATATGGGTAGCCAGGGCAACCGCGGCATCGTTGGCTGACTGCACCATCAAAGCGTAAAGGAGGTCTTCCACTGAAAATTGTTCCTTGGGATCAAGATAGACTTGGGATCCGCCGATTTTGGCGGCTTCCGGGGTAATCTGCACCATCTCGTCCAGTTTCAACGCCCCGTGCTCGATCCGGTCGAGGATAACATAGAGATTCATCAGCTTGAGGACACTGGCCGGGTATACCTCGGCATCGGCGTTTTCTTCAAACAGTGTTTTCCCGCTATCCGCATCGATCACCAGGGCTGAAACATAAGGATCTTTGGATATAACTTTTAAGGGAGTGCGGGCAGCCATGGCAGCGGGTGCCAGCAAAAGCAAGAGAAGTAGACAAAAGGTTAGACGTTTCATATTTTTTTACCAAGCTCCTTATCAATCAAACAGCAGTTCCTATCCAGCAACACATGACGTTCCGGTGCAATTGAAATTCCTGTCCTACCCATTTCAATCACGCAATTTTCTCGGTTGAAGTTACAACAGATCCGGTAAACTTTCCAGATTTCCCGGCTGGTAGTTCGTACAATTTTGTGGATTCTGAACAGGGGAAGAAAAAAGGCACTATTCCTTCAAAGCAAAAGGAGAAGTACCCTAAAATCTATGATCACCTTACCGTAAGTAAGGGAACTTTTCAATAAGATACATCAGCGGTCCCGGCAGGTTTATGCGATGATCGGGCTTCACCGTTCAGGAGACTGCAGGGAAAGTACGGTCCTGGTAAAGTGGAATCGGCCCATTTCATCGGCAGGGAGAATGCCGGCGCGGGGTTTGCTTTCTCTCTATCCGTTTCAGTCGGAGGAGCCGGTGATGGCTGCGAAGGTTTGGGTGAGATAGTCGGACATGCTGGTCATAGGGAAGTGACCGGGCAATGAACGGATTGTAAAGTTTTGTAAACGAAGCGGCGGGAGTTTTAACATAACTTAACATGAGTTTTATGCACAATGGGCCGATGATGAAGGGGAAACCGCCGGCAAGTCCGAAATAATGATGGAGGACGGATGGGCCGGTTGTATTTCTTTAATCCTGACGAAGACCACAAGCAGGTACACCAGAGGAGGTAGAACATGAGCACAATCAGCAGTCTGGGGAGTTCCATGGGTACGATGATGAATGCCCTGGCCATGCAGCGCCCCGACAAACAGCAGATGTTCGGCAAGGTTGATACGGACGGCAGCGGCGCGGTGGATCAGACCGAGTTGACATCCTTTGCCGAGGGGTTTTCCGAGCAGACCGGCATTGAGATCAACGCCGAGGAGGCGCTGTCCGCCTATGATGCGGATGGGGATGGCGGGTTGTCCCAGCAGGAAATGGAGGCGATGATGGGGGCCTATATGCCGTCGCCGCCGATCATGCCCGCTCCGGGTGAAGAATCCGGCGGCACGGCAATGAATCTCGGGTCCATGCCGCCACCGCCGGATAAAGAGGAGATGTTTAACAGCATCGATGCGGACGGCAGCGGCACCATCGATGAGAGCGAGCTGGCCTCCTTTGTTGACCAGCTCGCCGAGGATACGGGCATTGAGATCAACGCGGAAGACGCTCTCTCCACTTACGACACGGATGGGGATGGCGCCCTGTCCCCGGATGAGATGGATACCATGATGACCGCCAGCATGCCACCCCCGCCGCCATCGCAGGTCATAGCCGCCTATAACCAGAACAGCGGCGGCAGCGACAGCGACAGCGAGACGATTTCCCAGTTGCTGTCTCTTCTCGGCGATTCCGGGGATGAGGAACAAAGCTACTCGTATATGCCGTTGAATATTACGGCGTAAACTTTAGTGAAAGTAAAAGAAGCTGCCGGGCAGGGTACGGCTGGTCGTCGTATGGGACACGGCTGTTTCCTGCCGGGCGGCACATGATGCGCAATGGTTTATCGTCTACCCGTTTGCCGATGGCGGGTGGTGCGCTTCTGTCTTGATTCCAGATTGGAAAAGGAGTAGTAGCTTCATTTGTTCCCTGGGTACGATGAGTTAAATGATGAGTTGAATGAATTGCTGACAATAACGGGAGAGAGAAGCTATGCAACTGATCCGGAATCTGTACGACCATTTTTATGAAAAGGCGCGCGAGACAAGAGTGACGAGTCTCTCCATCGGTTTGAGTTATACTGCCGTGACCACGGACGATGGCGGTATGGGGATTGCCTACACCTATGTGAACGATAAACACTGTTGTTCGATGAACAAAGATTTCCGGGATTATGAAGGCGAATGGGCGATTGATCTGCTGGACAATATTAAGAGTCCTCTGCCTCTGAAGCGCAGCATGGGACTGGCTCTCATCAATGCGCTGAACTATCACGAGGCGAGCGGGCTCGCGGAAGATGCACCGGACAGTGAGTGGATGGACTCTTTCGCTATCGGCCGTGAGACCCGTGTGGCCATGGTGGGGTTGTTTCGGCCGCTCATGAAAGTTTTTAAAGATCGCGGCGCGCTGGTGGAAGTCCTGGACGATCTGCAGGGCGTTGGCGAGCGAAACAGTTTTTACGGGAAACTGGCTGGCTGGGCAGAGGTCCTGCTGCTCACCTCGACTTCCATTCTCAATGACAGCACAGAGGAAATGCTCAGTCGCCTGGCCCCTGGGGTAAAAGTCGTCATGCTGGGACCGAGCACCCCCATGGTCGCCGGCGCCTTCAGCCATCTGCCGGTCAAGATGCTGGCGGGAACCGTTCCTGTGGATCAAGAAGCGGTCATGAAAGCCGTTCGTTTTGGCGCTGGGACCCCTGTTATCCACCGGTTCAGCCGCAAGGTTCATTTACCGCTGGTCTGAGTAAAGAACAAATTTTTATGGGCAAGGCCCGCTCCGGCGATATGATACGCTGAAGGTCTATTCATTGCCGGCAAGGGGCAGGGCGATGGTCACGATCAAGCCGCCGCCTGTCGCGTTGGTAGCCGTCATGCTGCCGCCATGGAGACGAACGGCCCGTTCGGCAATGGCCAGGCCGATGCCGGTGCCGCCGCTTTGCCGATCACGGGCCTCGGCCACCCGGAAAAAGGGTTTGAAGAGATGATGCAAGGCACCATTCAGGGGCCCCGGGCCCGTGGTCCCGCACCGCGATGACGGCCAGCCGCGTTTCCCCTTCCGTGGCTGTTGCACAGGATATCTCCACTTCGGTGTTTTCCCGGGTATAGCGCACCCCATTGCGTATCACATTCTCAAAGGCGCGCTGCAGAAGTTCCCGGGAGCCATGCATGACCGCTCCGGCTGTACAGCCGGCAGCCAGCGTTACCCGGCAGTTGCGGCTGCCTGCCTCAAAATCCGCATCAACCGTTATTGCCTGCAGAAGTTCCGTCAGGTCCACGCTCGTTTTTTCAAGGTCCTGTACCCCGCTTTCCAGGACAGTGAGGGTCATGAGCTGGCCGATCAGTTCATTGAGCCGTTCCGCCTCCTTTTCGATGCGGTCAAGGGATTGGCCTGCATTTTCACCGGCCCGTTGCCGGGCCAGCTCCAGGGCCACATTGAGCCGGGTCAGCGGCGAACGTAATTCATGGGAGATGTCGCGCAGCAGCCGTTTCTGCGCCAGCAGCAGGCCCTCGATCCGTTCAGCCATAATGTCAAAATCCCGGCCCAGGTCCGCCACCTCGTTACCTTTGCGGCCCATGTCCTTGGCGACCCGCACCGTAAAATCGCCGCCGGCAATGCGGTTGGTCGCCTCCCGCAGCTTGCGGATGGGGGCGGTCAGCGAGCGGGCCAGAAAATAACAGACCAGGCCGCCGAAAATGGAGAAGAGCAGGATATTATCCCAGGGACGATGGCCCATGGGAGGAAACAGCGGACGGGGCGGCTCCGGTATCTTCAGCACAATGACCAGGGGCTGCCCGTCCTGATCGGCACCCTGATCGAGGCGCAGGCCAAGCCATTTATCCCCGGGTCCCGGCCTCGGCGGACGGTTGTCTTCTGCGCCGGACAGGGCGCAGGCAAGCCCCTGGCGGGCCTGGTGCATGGCCGACACGGCAAACCCTTCCGGCTGCAGATAGTCAATGAGCAGCTCGCACAGCTCCGTGTCATCATCAATTACCAGTATCCGGTTCATGGTCGGCATCTTACCCCTGAAATGATCAGCGTTGTAATGGGTATTCCGAAACGCCCTGAAATATCTCATTTTACTGAGGCATGTTAGAATTTGCTGTTAAGAATTGTAAAGTTTATTTTCAAGCCGAGGTGCGACTCGGGCGTAACTTGTGGAGTAATATGCCGATTTTTCAGGTGTTTCTTGCTGGTCCATTTGGCGCTTCGAAACCGATGTAAATTTTTTTTACTGATAAAAACCGGGGAATACCATGCCTCTTTTCAGCGGATTGTAACCCAAGTCAGGATAACAAGAGGTTTTTAGCATTGCTGGCAGCGGGAAAAACTATCTGGCAGGGAAATTGCTGTAGGTTTGCAGGATTATGCGGTATGACATGAGGCAGGAGAGGTTAAAAACAGGGTGGAGTAATGGCTGCGCAGGTTGCGGCAGACTCCGCGATTTTTATGGAGCACAGCAAAGGAGGAGAGCAGTGAAAAAAATATTGTCAAAGTGTCTTATGGCGGCGACAGTCTGCGGGGTCGTGGCAATCCAGGGAACCTGTGGCGCGGCAAATCAGGCCTCCGCCGGGGACACGTTCAGGCCGGGCGAGATCGTCATGGCCGGCACGGCAGCGCAGGTGCCGGGCGGCTATAAAATCAAAAAGGTGCTGCCCAATGCCGGGCTCGTTGTGCTTGAGGTGGCAAAAGGGCAGGAGGCGCGGCATGTCTCCTTATTGCAGGGCAAGGGGAAAAAATGCGGTTTGAACCTGAAATATCAGGCTTTTTCCACGCCGGATGATACTTATTACGGCAGCCAGTGGAATATGCGCATGGTGCAGAGTGAACAGGCCTGGGATATCAGCACAGGGAGAAACGCCACCGTGGCCATTCTTGACACGGGCCTGAAAACGGCCGGGGCTGAAGACGGCATTGGCTGCGCGGAGATCCTGCCGGGCAGCGATATCGTCAACAGTGACAATGACCCGGAGGACGGCGCCGGCCACGGCACCCATGTGGCCGGCACCGTGGCCCAGACAACGGACAACGGCACCGGGGTGGCCGGTCTGGCCTATGAGGCCTGTGTCATGCCGGTCAAGGTGCTCGATGACAGCGGCGCAGGCGCCTCGGCGGATATTGCCGAGGGTGTGGCCTTTGCCGTGGCCAAGGGGGCCTCGGTCATCAACATGAGCCTGGGCTGGAGCGCCAAGTCGCGGGTCACCACGGATCCGGTCCTGGATCCGGCCCTGGCCGCCGCCCATGCGGACGGGGTCACCATTGTCTGCGCTGCCGGCAATGAAGGATGGAGCAAAAATGTGAGTTATCCGGCCATTTCTCCCTACACCATCGCCGTCGGGGCGGTTGATATCAACGGCACGGTGGCCTCCTATTCCAACGGCGGCACCGGCCTTGACCTGGTGGCCCCGGGGGGAGGGAACACGGTTGCCGGAGACGGGATCCTGCAGGAAACCTTTGATGACAGCGGCTGGAACTACTTTTTTTACAGCGGCACCTCCATGGCCACCCCCCATGTGGCTGCGGCCGCGGCCATGCTCTATGCCAATGATCCCTCCATCACCCCTGAGGAAGTGCTCACCGCGCTTACCGCTACTGCCAAGGATCTCGGCTCCGCCGGCTATGACATTGATTACGGCCATGGCCTGCTGCAGGTCTATGACGCGCTTAACGCGGTCGGGGAGTGTCTTGATGCCGACGGGGACACCTGGACCACCTGTACCGGGGACTGCAATGACAGCAGCAGCGCCGTTTCCCCGGGTGCCGAAGAGATATGCGGCGACGGGATCGACAACAACTGCAACGGCGCCATTGACGAAGGCTGCGAGGAATGTGCTGATAATGACGGGGATAACTGGACCACCTGTGCCGGGGACTGCAATGACAGCAGCAGCGCCGTTTCCCCGGGTGCCGAAGAGGTATGCGGCGACGGGATCGACAACAACTGCGACAGCGCCATTGACGAAGGCTGCGAGGCCTGTACCGATAATGACGGGGACGGCTGGCTCAGCTGTGAAGGTGACTGTGACGACAACAACTACTTGATCAATCCCGGCCGGCCGGATCCCTCGGGACGCTGGGGCAGGGATGGCGTTGACAACGACTGCGACGGTTTGATCGATAAGTAAGATGTAAAAGATGTAAAAAAAACCAAACCCATTACAGGCGTGGAATCGCATGATTCCGCGCCTGTAATTTTTTATGGCGAAGTCATGGTATTTCGGGGCCGGTAAACAAGCAAGATCAGGACAGATTGCCTCCTCAAGGGGAAATGGTCGTTTGCACTGAAAAGCACGGAAGCAGAACAATAACAATTTGACATAAGGAGTGCGGCAGGCATAAAAGATAGGCAGGGGGTTATTCCGGGCAATGGCGCCCGGCATGCTCCCCTTTCCCCTGATCAGGAGATTCTTCAGAACAAATGCAGAACAGTCGGCATGCTCTTGCACCCTATGTATTTTTCGTGATCGGCGGCCTTTTTTTCGGGGCAGTTGCCGGGGACTCCTTGGGGCCGGTTTTCGGTGCCTTTCTCGGCTATCTGCTGGCCGACAACATGTGGCTCAAAAGACGGCTGGATGGGCTGGAACGACGGACCGTTTTTCCCCAGGCAGACCAAATAGCCGCCGCCGTGGCAGACCAGCCGGCCCCAGGGGATGATTTTTTTGATGATGCAGCTATTGCAACAACTTCCGCTGCGGCAGAGACCGCGTCCCTTGCCACTGCGGACTCTCTGGTCAGGGAAGAGGTTGCCAGCCCTTCCTTTACCAGGCCTTCGGAATTCTGGAAAACCGGAGAGCAGCAGGTTCCGCAGGCTGCCCCTGCAAAAACAGGCAGGGGTGAGGAAATTTTTTACAGAATTTTCGCCGCCGCCAAAAATTTTTTCACCACCGGCAATATTATTCTCAAGATCGGACTGATCGTGCTTTTCTTCGGGGTTTCCTTCCTGTTGAAATACGCGGCCCAGAGAAATTTTGTGCCCATCGAGCTGCGCCTGACCGCCGTATGCCTGGGCGGGCTTGCCATGCTGGCCATCGGCTGGCGTCTCCGCCTGCAACGGCAGTTTTACGGACTCCTGCTGCAGGGCGGCGGGGTCGGCATCCTCTATCTCACGGTGTTTGCCGCCGCCAAGCTCTATCACCTGCTGCCTTTTGTCTTGGCCTTTGGCGTCATGCTGGGCATCGTCCTGCTGGCCGGAGCACTGGCCGTGCTGCAGGATGAAAAATGGCTGGCCATGGCCGGCTCAACCGGCGGATTTCTCGCCCCGGTTCTCCTTTCCACCGGCAGCGGCAGTCATGTGGCTCTCTTTTCCTATTACCTGCTCCTCAACCTGGGCATTCTCGGCATCGCCTGGTTCAAGACGTGGCGTCTGCTCAACCTGCTCGGTTTTGTTTTCACCTATGTCATCAGTGCCATGTGGGGCCTGAAATTTTATCAACCCGCCTATTTCGCTTCAGTGGAACCTTTTCTGCTCACATCGTTCCTGCTCTATGCCGGGGTATCGATCCTTTTTGCCCTGAAGCAGCCGGTGGAGCTCAAAGGTTATATCGACCCGCCTCTGGTCTTTGGTCTGCCCATCATCACCTTTGCCATGCAATATGGCCTGGTGCATGATACGGAATTTGGTCTGGCCCTCAGCGCCGTGGGCTTCGGCATCTTTTACCTGCTTTGCGCCCTGCTGCTCTGGCGCCGCTATCAGGCCATGGGCATGCTGGTGGAGATCTATCTCTCCTTTGGCGTGGTCTTCGGCAGTCTGGCGATTCCCCTTGCCCTGGACGGCTACTGGATCACCGCGGCCTGGGCGCTTGAGGGTGCCGCCCTGATCTGGGTGGGCGTCCGCCAGAGCCGGAACCGGGCGAGAGTTTTCGGCATCCTGCTGCAGGTTGGCGCAGGCCTCAGTTTTCTTGAAGCCCTCAACGGCCAGGCGGGAACCCTGCCGGTCTTAAACGGCATTTATCTGAGCAGCTTGCTGCTTGCCATGGCCGGTCTTTTTTCCTCTTATTATCTGGACACCAAGGGGGAGAATATCCGGTCCTGGGAGAGGCAGCTGGTCATTCCCCTGCTGCTCTGGGGTTTATGCTGGTGGTTCGGCGGGGGAACCAGGGAAATCGATCATTTTGCCCGGCCAGCCGACAAGATGCACATTTTTCTGCTGTTTATTTGCGCCAGCTCTCTGCTGATGGGTTTTAGTGCCCGCAAACTGGCCTGGCGCCTGCTGGCTTATCCTCCCGTCGGACTGCTGCCGCTGCTGACCGCTCTCAGTTTTAATCCGCCCTTTGTTGACACAGTCCGGCCCCATCTCTTTGCCGGCTGGGGTGCCCTGGCCTGGACGCTTGCCCTGGCCGGACAATATATCCTGCTGCGCCTCTCGGAAAACAAATGGCCGCTGAAGGTGGTGAATTTTTACCACCAGCTCTCCCTTTGGCTCATTCTTCATATCCTGAGCACGGAGAGCGCCTGGTTCATCGGGCAAACGCTGGGCAGCGGAGTCTGGTCCTTTCTCTGCTGGGGGGTGGTGCCGGCCGCCGGCATCTTGCTGCTGGGAGGGGTGGGAAGAAAACTTGCCTGGCCGGTCCGCCGTTTCGAGCAAGCATATCTGGTTACCGGCTCCGCCGCTGTGGTCGCCTATCTCTGCTGCTGGTGCCTGGCCAGCCTGCTGCAATCCGGTGATCCGGCTCCGCTTCCCTTTCTGCCGCTGATCAACCCCCTGGAGGTCTTTCAGGTTGTCGTGCTGCTGGTCAGTCTGCACTGGGCCGTGCAGCATCGCCTCTGGCTGGCGGATCAGCTGCGCGGCAGGATAAGTCAGCCCATCCCGTATGTCGCCGGAGCCATTATTTTTCTCTGGCTTAATGCGGCGGTGGCGCGCACGGTCCATTTTTTCGCAGGGGTCCCCTATCTGGCGGATAATCTTTTTCATTCCACCGTCTTTCAGGCCGCGATCTCTATTCTCTGGGGTCTGTCCGCTCTTTCCATCATGGTTTTGTCCACCAGGAAAATGAACCGGCATATCTGGATGCTGGGAGGCGGGCTGCTGGGACTGGTGGTTGTAAAGCTTTTCCTGGTCGATCTTTCCGGCACCGGCACCATCGGCAGAATCGTCTCATTTCTGGTGGTCGGCCTGCTGATGCTGCTGATCGGCTATTTTTCTCCCCTGCCGCCGAAACAGGAGCAGAGCGTATGAAGATATCAGTGGTGCTGGTCGCCTTGCTGTTACTGGGGCAGACCGCCGGAGCCGGAACATGGACCAGGGAGGATTTTGCCCAGGGCTTTGCTCTGGAATTCCGGCCCACCGGAGCGGTCCACAGTCTGCTGTTGCCGGAGAAGATCTATACCACCGTCGTCCATCCGGATCTTGCCGATCTCCGGGTCTTTAACGGCGCAGGCAACGCCGTTCCCCATCTGCTCAGGATTGAACAGCAGGAGCCGCCGCAGATCGTCCGGCAAGACGATGTGCCTTTTTCCCCTCTCTATGATCCGGTGACGAGCGGTACGGTGCGCCAGATCGAAACCCGCATCGCCAGAGGCGCGGAAGGAGCAGGCAAAGCGCCTGTTGCCATCACGCAGTCGATCCGGGACAAAAAGGAGGTAACGCGGCAGCTGAACGGTTATCTGCTTGATATGTCAGCCATCACCACCACCCCTTTCCGTCTGCAGTTGACGATCAGCGGGGCGAGCGATTTCCTGACCACCGTGACGTTGGAGGGCAGCGACGATCTCACCGGTTGGTCTTATATCAATCGGGAGACTCTGGCGCGGCTCAACTTCCACGGACATCTGATTGAAAAAAATGCAGACAGCCTCATCCAGCGGGGGAAAAGGTACATCAGGCTCAGTTGGCCGGCTGGGGAGCAGAACCTGATCATTGACAGAATCAGGGCCGTATCATACAGCAGTGTCCAGCCGCCAGTCCGCAACTGGACCGCATTGCAGCCGACTTTGCCAAAAAAACAACCGCCTGCAGACAGCATTGTGCTGGAGTTCGACAGCAAAGCTTACCTGCCGGTGGATACCATCCGGGTTGGCTTGGCCGGGGGCAATAACCTGATCCAGGGGGTGATAAAATCCCGCCCTGACCGCGCGGCAACCTGGCGCTTCAGAGGGCAGGGGACCTTTTATCGCCTGCAGCAGGAAGGGGTGGCCCTGGGCAATGATACCATCTCCGTGCCGATGACAACCGACCGCTACTGGCAACTGGAGATTGCGACAGAGGGAGGCGCGTTTCCCAGGGATTTGCTGCCTCAGCTCAAGTTGGGCTGGCATCCCCATAGACTCTATTTCCTTGACCAGGGCGAGGGACCCTACATTCTTGCCTTTGGCAATGGGCGCATGGGATCGGCCAGTGGAAGTCCGGAAAACGGACTGAAAGACCTGCTGCAGGACATCGCTCAGCAAAAGACAATCATCCAGACGGCCCTGATCGGGAAAGAAATTGCGCTGGGCGGCCAGCAGATGCTTATTGCCCTTCCCCCGCCGCCACCCTGGAGAAAATGGCTTCTTTGGGGGGTGCTGATCAGCGGGGTGATGCTGATCGGCGGCATGGCCTACAGTCTTTATTGCCAGATGCGATCCGCCAGGGGCTCCGACAAAGCGGATAACGGGGCCTGACCTCGGCGCTCTATCAAAACCCGGCCTCCTTGCCCATCCGGACTCCCGGCAAGTCCCCCTAATTGCCGGTCCCTCTACTTCTTGATGCCCATTTTCGCCATGATCTCTTCCACCTCGCCTGCGCCGTGGTCGTAAAAGCCCTGCTCATCCGGGGCCAGGTGATGGAGCAGCCTGAGGAATTCGCCGGCGTGCTCCCGCTCCTCATCGGCGATGTCCTTGAGCACCGCTTTAGCCAGGGCGTTGTCCGTGCTTTCAGCGAGCTGCATATAAAGCTGGATGGCCTCGTACTCGGCGGCCACCATGAAACGGATGGAGCGGATAAGCTCCTCATCGGTGAGTTTGCGGCCATGGGCAAGGCCTGAAAAGGGATTTCCGAATTCTGGCATGATGCTTCTCCTTTTTTGGCGAAAGGTTTCGTATTTCAATTAACCACGGAGAGCACAGAGCTCACAGAGATAACTAATTGTAATTAGAAATTTTTTCTTTGTGAGCTCGGTGAGCTCCGTGGTGAAAACAGACTTTTTACCCGCAAGGGCATAAATACGAATTCATCAACTAAGGGACTCGGAAAATGTTAATTTACCTGGATCGCGCCCGGATTTGGGTCAGATTTGGTTGCGCCGATTGAGCAAAACCGCAGGCGTAGCAGTGCTCCGGCGAGGATTTTGCGATTGAGGCACGGCCAAAGATGGCCTG
>JAHILF010000144.1 GCA_018897105.1 Pseudomonadota bacterium | reverse complement strand
GCTGAACGTAAATCTCGCTGTAATCCACGCGGAGTAAAACGTAAAATGAGCAACTATCCTCTTCGCCCACGAGGAAGGATGAAAACCCAGATCATGATAATTGAAATAACGATTCATAAATATTAAGTGAACAGTATTGGGCCTAACTGCCTCCATATGGTTGTGAAGTGGAAAAAAAGGTTAAGCGTTTACTTAAATCCTATGTGCCGGAAGACGCTTGGAAGGGTTTTCGGTCGAGCTCTAATTAATGCGAAAATATCATGAGCACAGATAAAGAAAAAGCCGTTGTTCTGCTAAGTGGCGGACTTGATTCCACCACAGTGCTGGCAATGGCGATACAGCAAGGGTACGACTGTTATTGCCTCAGTTTTTCCTATGGTCAGCGTCAGACCGTTGAGCTGGACCGCGCCAGGGAGAACGCAAGACTAATGGCCGCGAAGAGTCATCTTGTTCTGAATCTTGATCTTGACAAGATCGGCGGCTCCGCCTTGACCGGAGATATTGACGTGCCGAAAAACCGTAGCGCCGAGGAGATGGAAGCAGCCATTCCGGTGACCTATGTGCCGGGGCGCAATACCATTTTCCTGTCCCATGCCATGGCCTGGGCTGAAGTGCTGGGAGCTTTTCATATTTTCATCGGTATCAATGTGCTTGATTACAGCGGCTACCCTGATTGCCGGCCGGAATATCTCGCAGCCTTTGAAAAGGTGGCCAATCTGGGTACCCGGGCCGGGGTGGAAAGCGGCAGAAATTATAAAATTCAGGCCCCACTGATGCAATTGACGAAAAAAGAGATTATTTTAAAAGGAATGGCCTTGGGTGTTGATTACAGCCGCACCCACAGCTGTTATGACCCCGACAGTGAGGGTAGGGCCTGCAGCAGGTGCGATGCCTGCCAGCTGCGGTTGAAGGGATTCCAAGAAGCGGGATTAGTTGATCCTGTTGTCTATCAGTTAAAAGGGTGGAAATGAAATGAGCAAATTTGCCCAGCTGGGCCAGCTTTTTATGGTTGGTATACCCGGCAAGGATCTTGACGATTCCACCTTGCGTCTGATTGGTGAACGCGGCATCAATAATTTCATCATCTTCAAGCGCAATGTTGATAACCCGGAGCAGCTCAGCCAGCTCTGCACCGATGTAAAGGCAGCCTGCCAACAGGTCAAGCTGCCGCCTCCGCTGATCGCCATAGATCAGGAAGGCGGCACGGTAGCCCGTCTGCCGGTTCCCTTTACCCAGTTTGCCAATGCCAGGCAGCTGGCCGGGTCTGCTGACCCTGTTGCCGCTCTGGCGGACTACGCTAACACATGTGCCAGGGAGCTGGTGCAGGCCGGCATCAATATGAATCTGGCCCCGGTGCTTGACGTGTGCCCTGCTGGGCAGGGTTTTTTCATGGAAAAACGCTCACTGGGAGCGGACCCTCAGCTTGTCGGGCAATTGGGCAGTCGGGTGATAAAGGGCCTGCAGGGGGGAGGGGTAGCCGCCTGCGGCAAGCATTTCCCAGGGCTTGGGGCGGCAAAGCTTGATCCCCATCTGCAGCTGCCCGTTGTTGCACGTGCACTGTCAGAGATCAGAGAGTTTGATCTTGTGCCCTTTCAAAAGGCTATTGCCGCAGATGTGGCAGCAATTATGACCTCCCATACTATTTATGAGCATCTGGATGCAGCAACGCCGGCAACATTGTCAAAACATATTCTCACTGATCTGCTCCGTTCCGAGCTCGGGTTTGACGGGCTAATTATCACCGATGATCTGGAAATGGGAGCCATTGAAAATGAAAGAACTGTGTCTTCGGCTGCCGTTCAGGCATTTACTGCCGGGGCTGATATGATTTTGATCTGTCATGAACATGAAAAGGTTTGTCAGGCTTATGGTAGTTTGATGGAAGAAATTTCTGCCGGCAGGGTCACCTTACCGCGTTGCGCCAAGTCGCTTGCAAGAGTGGATGCGGTGAGGCAGAGATTTGCCTAACGGTCTGAAAAAAAACAACTAATAACGAGAGAATGGTGGAGCCAAAAAAAATAATATGATACCATAAGTGTACTCGATGTGTTCGGCCCCGACTGCCGAGGCCGGATGGACGTTCCATTGCCGTATTGACAGCTGAAGCGGCAAAATTTTTCATGGAGGACGTGTATGGAACTAAAGGTTGAAGGCCGTAATCTCGAAGTAAGAAAATCTTGGCAGGATAGAATTGAGGAAGAAAAAGAGCGCTTGATGCGTCATCATCCCGGGCTTATTCTCAACCTTCGTGTAACCATTGAGGAGACGACGTCCCACAAGCAGGGCGGCTATGAAGTCCGGCTTGTAACGGGTGTTCCTAATGATACAGTTGTCGTCAAGAGAAAAGGAGATTCGGTAGCACCCTTGCTTGTTGAAGCATTTGATACGTTGGGACTGCAGTTAAAGGAATTACAGCGAAAAAGGAGGCAGACCAGTAAGGTGCCTGAAGCCGGAGGTGAAATAGGGGCTGGATTAGGCGTGATCAAGCGTCTTTCTCCCTATGAATCTTATGGTTTTATTTTTGCCGATGACGGCCGCGAGATTTATTTTCACGAGAATGCCTTGAAGGATCTTGTTATGGAC
This sequence comes from Pseudomonadota bacterium, assembly GCA_018897105.1. Taxonomy (GTDB): domain Bacteria; phylum Desulfobacterota; class Desulfobulbia; order Desulfobulbales; family SURF-16; genus SURF-16. Next base: position 30,858 of record JAHILF010000144.1, on the reverse strand, counting down.
CAACTTGCCGAGGGCGATGCGGTTTCCTTCGGCGTTACCGAGGGACATAAAGGGCCCCAGGCAACCTGGGTGCGCACCGCCTGATTAACAGTAACAATTAAGTTCTAAAGACCGGGGCTTATTGAAAGGTAAGCCCCTTTTTTATTTTCATTGAAGGAAGCATTGCACATGACTCAACAGCAGGAAATTATATTTGAAAAAATAGCTGCCAGGAAAAAGGAACTTGCCGGCAAGGTGTTGATTCTCTGCCATCATTATCAGCAGGAAGATGTCTTTCAATTTGCCGATCTGGCCGGGGATTCTCTTAAGCTTGCCCGCGAAGCCGCTGAATCGGGGAAATACCCCTATATCATTTTTTGCGGTGTGCATTTCATGGCGGAATCCGCCGATATTCTGACGGATGATGATCAGTCGGTTATTCTGCCGGATCTCAATGCAGGCTGTCCCATGGCGGACATGGCCACTGTTGAGCAGGTTGCCGCCGCCTGGAATGAGTTGGCAGGGGTTTGCGGGGGACAGACGGTAATCCCGATTACATATGTGAACTCTTCAGCAAGCATCAAGGCCTTTGTCGGCAATCGGGGAGGTTCGGTCTGCACCTCGTCCAATGCGGAGCGGGTTTTGACTTGGGCCTGGACAAGGGGAGAGAAGGTTTTCTTTTTCCCGGATGAGCATTTGGGCAGAAATTCCAGCAAGGCATTGGGAATTGGGGATGATGAGATTGTTGTCTGGCAGCGGGGAAAGAAGCTTGGCGGCAACAGTGTGGAGCAGCTGGTGAAGGCCAAGACCATCCTGTGGAACGGTTACTGCCATGTTCATCAGGAGTTTCTGGTGGAACAGATTGATAAATGGCGGGAAAAGATCCCTGCCATCCGCATCATCGTGCATCCTGAAAGCCCCTGTGAGGTAGTACGGCGGTCGGATTACTATGGATCCACCGAAAGGATTATCGAGGCCGTCCGGGAATCCGAGGCAGGGGCTGTCTGGGCCATCGGCACTGAGGTCAACCTGGTCAACCGGCTGAAAAAACAGCATCCGGACAAGACCATTCATCTGCTGGCCCCAACTCCATGCACCTGTGCCACCATGAGTTGCATAACCCCCGCCAATCTGCTGTGGGTGCTTGATAATCTGGCGCAGGGCAAGGTGGTCAATCAGATCACGGTTGATAGGCAAACCGCTGTCGGGGCTAAACTGGCCCTGGACCGCATGCTGGAGATATAAAAAGTGCCTAAAATATTTGAAGTAGTTGGAGTGCCTAAAGTTATTACGGCACCAAGAAATCCCCAATCCGCAATCCGTTAACGCTGATAAACTCAAAGTCCGGCAGCACCAGGCAGGTCAGGCGGCCGCCATAAACCGCTCCGGTATCAATGCCAATTTTGTTTTTGTCAATGAGTGGTGTGTCAAAGGGGGTGTGGCCGAAGATGACTTGCTTGCCGAAGTCATAGCGGGAATCCAGGAACTGGTCCCTGGCCCAGCAGCACCAGCGGGGTGACTGTTGGCTTAAATGGACATGGGGTTGCAGGCCGGCATGGACATAAATGTACTCTTTGTCTTCCCAGTAAAGCAGCAGTTCATTAAAAAAATGAAGATGACTTACAGGAATTCTGGCGGCGATCCGCCCGGTAAATGGGGGCATGATGCCGTAGCTTTCCAGGGTTTTGTCGCCGCCCATCCGCAGGTAGAAGTCCCGTTCCTCGCCAGCCAGCGAGGCGAGAAATATCTGTTCGTGATTGCCCATCAGGGGAATCACCCGGCCCGGAGCCTCCTCCATCAACCGGATCACCTCTGAGACCACCTTTTTTGAATCCGGCCCTCTGTCAATATAATCGCCAAGAAAAATAATCGTGTCACGGTTGAGATCCGGCTGGGTCTTATGGAGCAGTTCCAGCAGAGATGCATGGCAACCGTGGATATCACCGATCACATACGTTCTTGGCATGATCTGCTTATTGGCTGGCCTGCCAGGAGCGAAGAAGTTCCTCTGCCTCCTTACGTTCAGGAAATTCAATATTTTCCCCTAAGCATTCTTTTAATTCCTGAAGCGCCTCGGCGTCAGCACCCTGGCCTTTGAGGGAAAGGGCTAGATGATAGCGGATGGTGGGGACATTGGGCATAGCAGCAATGGCATCTCTGAACTGGGTGGTTGCCAGGTCATAGGCGCCTCGTTTGTAATGGATGAATCCCAGGGTGTCGCTGATATTCGGGTCGTTCGGCAGGCGCTCTTTGGCAACCAAGGCAAGCCGCATGGCCTCACCAAGATCGGGATTTTCTTCCTGGGTAACGAGCCAGGCCAGATTGTTAGCCGCCGGGGCAAACTTTGGGTCACGCTCAAGTACATGGCGGTAGGTTTTTTTCGCTTCTTCAGGCTTGCCGACCTGTTCATAAAGTGGTCCTAATGCCATCAGGGCCTGTAAAGAGTTCGGCTGATTCTTCAGCAATGACTGGTATTGAGCAATCGCCTCATTGCTTTTGCCGCTTTTTACCATGATGCGGGCAATCATCATATAGGGCTGGGGATTTTCAGGGGCAAGTTCCTGTGCCTTGTGGAAAACGGTGGTCGCCTCATCTAGTTCGCCCTGGCTTAACAGCAGATCGCCCAAGAGCAGAAGATTGCCGGGGTTGTCAGGTGATTTCTCCTGCTGGCGGCGAATGCGTTCAATGGCTTTCTTGGGCTGTTTGTTGCGCATATCAATGGCCGCCAAAGTTGCCAGGGCCGGGGTGTAATCAGGCTTTTTCTTCAGTATTTCTTCAAGTAGTGGAATTGCTTCGGCATATTCTTTTCTCGCAAGTCTGGTCATGGCCAGATTTTGGAGGATTTCGATGCTTTCCGGCAGCATTTCATGCATCTGGGTAAAGGCCTTCAAGGCATTATCTGTCTTGCCTGCATAGAGTAAACTTTGCCCGAGTATAATCGCTGCCTGAATATTGCGCGGGTCAAGTTTTAGTGAAATAGCCGCCTCCTTTTGAGCGTTGTCAAATTCCCGTTTGCGCAGGTGAAGATGGGCCAGGAGGGTGTGGACCTGAGAACTGCGGCCCATGAATTTAACGGCCTCGTCTGCTGCTTTTTGGGATGATTCCATGTTGCCCTTATTCAGATGAGCAAGGGCAAGCTGAAAATATGCTTCGCCCCAGCGGGGGTTTTCCTTGATCAACTGGTCTAAGTTGGCAATGGCTTCATCATTTTTGCCGTCTTTAATGGCAAGCTTGGCCTTGACCAGCAGGGCCAGGGGGAGTTTTTCATTTTCGCCCAGTATTTCGGCAACAAGGGTTTGGGCCTCAGCAAATCTTCTCTGGTCAAAATAAAAATCAGCCAACATGGCCTTCACGGCCAAGGGATTTTTGCTGGTGGAGATGAGTTGTTTCAGCGTTTCCTCAGCTTTGCTGAAATTGACTGTTTTTTTGTAAAAGTCAACCAGGGAAAGGGCAATGCGCTCATTGTCCGGTTCAAGAGCCAGGGCTTTTTTGATGGTCTCTTCCGCCTGCGGGAATTCTTTTCTGTTCATATAAAAGGATGCTAGCTCTAAAAGCGGGACCGGAGAAGAGGGGAAGGCGATGACGGTATTGAGTACATTTTCTTTCGCCTTTTCATCCTCTTTCCGGCTCAGGTAAAAGGCGGTCAGTGCCTGGCGGGTTGACATTTTTTCAGGATTGAGTTCCACAGCCTTCAGGAGTGCCTGTTCCGCCTGGTCATACTTTTTCTGGGCCGAATAGATTCTGGACTGCAGGATATAAAGCCGGTCGAGTTTTGGTTGGCTGGCCAAGGCTCTGGTCAAGGCCTCCTGGGCCTTATCGATATTGCCCTTCGCAAGTTCAATATTAGCCAGCACCGCCAGGGCTTCCGCGTGGTCAGGCTGGGCCGCCAGGATTTTGTCGATCTGCGCCCGGCTTTCCTCGGGTTGTTTGGCAAGAAGCAGAAATTCCGCAGTCTTCAGTATGGCGTCATAATTTTTCGGGTCAAGGCTTGCTGCTCGCTGCAGTTCCGGGAAAGCGCTTTTTGCTTCGCCTGTCTTGAGATAGGCCAAGCCAAGCTGGTAACGGGCTTCGGCATATTTGGGGTCAATCTGGATGGCGTTTTTGAATTCCAGGATCGCGGCCTTGGTTTGGTCCTTTTTGATATATTCCATGCCCTTATCGTAATGGGCCTGCTTTTTGACATCAGGATTGGAGCAGCCGGAAAAAAGAAGAAAGGAAAAAGATAATAAAATTACAAAAAGCGCGGAACGGGATGAAGTGACCATAAAATTCCTCTCACGGTTTTCCAATTTAAAATAGGAACTGTTTTGTAAGTCAGGATAGAAGAAAGCGGGGGAAAAGGCAATAAAAAGAGGCAGAAGTGTTCGGATAAAAAATATTATAACATGGTTAGAACCATAGAATGTTGTTGCCTTTTTATTTAACGGCGCATAACATGATTTTATTATTCGCTATTGGTTTTTTAAGGTTTGCATTGTTTTTTGGAGGAGGTTTTGCCGTGGAAAATGCACATAAAAATAAAATGTCATATTTTCTATTCTCTCTTACGATTCTTTTTACAACTATTTGGCCATTGGCCGTGAGGGCTGATCAATCAACCGAGGTGGAAAAAGATTATTTAATCGGTGTGGGGGACGTACTAGAAGTTCAGGTTTGGCAGGAGCCTGACTTGTCCAGGACGGTTAAGGTCCGTCTCGATGGCAAGATCTCGTTGCCCCTTGCCGGTGATGTGCAGGCAGCAGGCAAAACAACAGGTGAGCTTGATCAGTTTCTAGAGAAAAAAATTTCTGATCTGGTAACTGAACCTGCAGTATCAGTTATGCTTGTTGAAAATCGCAGCCGGCGGTATTATGTGGTTGGGCAGGTCGGACAGCCCGGCGAGTTTCCCATTGAGTTTCCGCTGACTATTTTACAGGCTATTGCCCGAAGCGGAGGTTTTCAGGAATGGGCCAAGCGGGAAGAGATTAAAGTTGTTCGCCGGCAAGGCGGTAAAGAAGAGTTTTTAAGCTTTGATTATGACGATTTCACAAAAGGAAGGAATTTACAACAGAATGTCTTAATTGTTCCGGGAGATACGATAATTGTGCCATAGGGCAATTAAAACCTGATTGAAATGCGAGACTAATACCGTGAATAAAGAAAACATACTTGCAATTGGCTCATTATTTCTTGTTTCGTTGCTGGGCAACAGCAATTCGGCGGACTGTCGAGAGAATGTCCTTTCCGGAAGTTTGAGTATGCAGCAGGAATACGACTCAAATATTTTTCAACTGGAAAATGATGAAGAGGATAGCTGGACCACGACATTGCTGCCGACATTGACCCTCGTTTCTATAGGGGAAAAGGACGAGGTATCCCTTACAGCAAGTTCGGATTTAGGCTGGGACCAACGTCTTGATGAAAGAGATTTTACGCATAATCTGGCGTTTTCCGGCAGCAGGCAGATCTCTCAGTATTGGCGTGTAACCATATCGGACAACTATTCTTACAATGATCAGTCACCTGAGCGGGATATGGATGCTGGTCTCAGCGTTACCGGGCGTTTTCAGCGGGCAGGTCAATATGAGCAGGCTGAGGTGGCAAGGCTGTTGTTCCCTGAATTGAGCTATACGCCTGACGATTATCTCTACGTCTTGACGGAATTGGAAAGGCGTTATGCCCAGGCCAGTCTCAGCACACAGCAGGAGGTGGATCGTTATCTTTCCAATACGGAAGGCCGCCGGCGGTATTCGGACAATGAATTCTCAATTGGTGCAGAATATGAGTTTGCCCGGGACAGCCTTTTGACGCTAGGCTACAGGTATTTTGCCAATGATGACAGATCTGCCAATATCTCCGAATATTATGAGCACTCTCCCAGTGTCGGTCTTTCCTACCGATTTAACCCTCAGTGGCTTGCCTCGGTCAGTTATGAGTTTACCAAAGGGCAGTATGACACGGCAAATGATTTAAATAAGCATAATACGCTTTTTGCGGTTGATTATACATTAAGTCAAACAGATCAACTCTCAGCTTCTTATGGATATGATACAACTAATTTTCAGGGGACCAGCGAGGATATCGTTGACCAAACAGGGGAGTTGGGGTGGAACCATGACCTCTCTGCAAATACCCGACTGACAACCACAGTGTCCGAAAATTATCTTGCCCGGGAATATAATGGAGATGAAACAGAGGCTGGTCTTGATTTCGGAATTTCAAGGCGTTTGCAAAGAGGATCAATTACTTTGGGCGCGGGCTATTTGTCTGGCCAGCAGAAAAGAGATGGTTCCTGGGAAGATCTCCGAGAAAATTGGACAGTTGATGGTGGTATCAGTTATACCCTGCTTCAAGATGTAACCGGGACATTTAATCTTGCCTATGAAAAAAGATATTTGTGGCCGGAACTAGGCAGCAAGGAAGATTTTGACGATTATGAGGCAGGGGCTTCGGTAACCTACACATTTTTGCGCTGGTTTGCTCTGACCTGCAGCTATACATATAGCAAACTGGAGAGCAATAATAGTATTGTTTCAGGTTATGATGAACATTTGATAATGGTGGGACTCTCTGCCTCCAAGGAGCTCATGCGCTGGTAATCGGGGTGGATTAAACGGCTGATGAGGTTTTTTTAAGTTCTTTTACTTTTGCCTTCGTTTACTTTATTATAGATCTAGTCAATAAGCGACGACTGACTTCGTGAAAATTCCCTAAAACAGATGACCATTCAACAAAAAATCTCTGTTTATCTAAAATCAAATAATGGTTATTATTAAAAAATATATTTAAATGGATCAAGAACAGCGACAGCTTATTAAAAAATACCTCGATATCTTTCTGCGGCGCAAGAAAATGATCATCACTTTCTTTCTCCTCGGCGTGGTCGCGGGACTTGGCCAGTATTTAAGGACTCCTAAAGTATATCAATGCACATCGCTCATTAAGTATCAGCGGCAACAGGTTAACCCGTCAGCCATGTCTCCGGATGATGTAAGGTCCAGAACCCAGGAGGTTGTTTCCACGGTAAGTCAGCAGATCACCAGTCGAAGCAGTCTTGAGGCAATGATCAAAGAGTTTGACCTCTATGCCGGAATGCGCGCCAGTCTTCCCATGGAGGATGTGGTTGATATGATGCGGGAAAAACATATTGAATTCAGCCAGGAGAAGGGTGATATTTTCAGGGTTTCCTATCAGGGAGACGACCCCAAAAAGGTGTTGCGGGTGACCAATGCCATTGCCGCCAAGTTTATTGAAGAAAATCTCCGGTACCGTGAAGAGCGGGCCTCTGAAACTTCTGTCTATATACAGGATGAATTGAGAATGGCTAAGGAGACTCTGGACAAGAAAGAGGCAGTGATGCGGGACTATAAGTTGCAATATTATAATGAAATGCCCATGCAACTTACGAATAATATGACCCGTCTCAATGCGTTGCAGGAACAATATCAGAATAATCAGGTGAGCGCCCAGGATCTTGAGCGGACAAAAGTGATGGTGCAGGAGCAGATTTCTTTACGGGGGGAATTGCTTGCCCAGCAGTTGCACGGTACCGGAGCAGCACCAGTTATGTCAGGGAAGCAACAGCCAACCGGGATATTTGCCCAGATCAGTCAGTTACGCATGGAACTGCAGAACCTCCAGGCCCGGTATACCGACAAGCATCCGGAAGTCAGGCGGGTGCAAAAGCAACTTCAGGAACTTGAAGCAGAGCAGAAGAGCTCAATGCAGCAAAAAGGAGAAGCGACTGCTGAAAATGGAGCGGTCAATGATGAGCAGAATCAACCTTACATTGATCCGCAGATTGAGCAACTGAAGCAGCAGTTAAGTAATTTGGAGTACAATATTGAAAGATTAAAACAGGAACGGGCGGAGATCAAAAACCAGATAGAAAAATACCAGAGCTGGGTCGAGGCTGCTCCTGTCCGCGAAGCGGAGTGGGCTGCATTGACAAGGGATTACGAGCAGTTGCATCAACGTTATCAGGAATTGGTAGGACAGGGCCTGCAGGCTGAGTCTGCCTATAGCTTGGAAAAGCATCAGAAGGGGAGTCAGTTCAAGATTGTTGACCCTGCCCATTTTCCGGAAACTCCATTCAAGCCTGATTTTAAGAAGATCATGATAATCGCCGTAGGGCTGGGGCTAGGTATTGGCTGTGCATTGACTTTAGGGCTTGAGTTGATAGGAACTTCCTTTAAAGATCCTGCAGATGTAGAAAAGTATCTAGGCATCCCCATCGTCTGTGCCATACCGAATATTTATACCAAGCCTGAGCTGAAAAAAAGAAAAATTCGGCAGATTTTCTGGGGAGTTCTTCTTTTTGTTTTTGTCATTCTCATTGTCGTGGCAACAGGCTACTTTTGGAAGCAGGGCATGATCATACTGTAGGAGAATAAGAGTGGGAAAGGTTGCCGAGGCCCTGTCAAAGGCGGGGGCCGATATAAAGCCTGGTGCAGATGCCGGTTTTGCTGGGAATGATCAGAAAATTAGTGCTCGACCCGGGAAAGATAAGAATAAGACAGGGGGAAAATTTAAGTCTCCGCGGTCTTTTCCATCTTTTGAGGTCTGCAAGGGCTGGGATGAAAGACTTGTCGCAGCAATTGAAAATTACTCCGGTGTGGCTGAAAGTTTCAGACGGCTCAGGGCCAAGATTCTTCATCCGGCTGAAGGCAATCCTGCCCGGTCAATATTGGTGACAAGTGCCAGTCCGGGCGAAGGGAAAAGTTTTGTCTGCGCCAATTTGGGTGTCATTATGGCTCACGGGGTCGACCAGCATTCTCTGCTGGTTGATTGCGATTTGCGTCGGCCGAATCTTGGGCGTTTTTTCGGTATCGAGAGTGACGGGGCTGGATTAGTTGACCATCTGCGTGATGGAAGGGATCTCTCCAGCTTAATTGTCAAGACAGGACTTGACAGGCTTTCACTTATTCCGGCAGGTACTCCCCCTGAAAATCCTTCGGAGCTTCTGGCTTCCCAAGGCATGTCCAACCTGATCAAAGAAGTTGTCGATAGGTATGACGATCGCTTTATTGTCCTTGACAGTCCTCCGGCTCAGGCAGCTTCCGAGACTGCTGTGCTGGCCCAGCATGTTGATAAGGTAGTGCTGGTAGTCAGGTGGAACGGGGCCGGCCGGGAGCAGGTGAAAAAGCTTGTTGAGCAGTTTGGCCGGGAGAAAGTCCTTGGCATAGTCTTTAATGCGTTTGAAATGAATATTCTCGATAAACGATTGCAGGACGAAGGATATTATAAATATTATTCTGAAGAATATTAGTATACCATGCCGTTTATCCTGAAAAAATATTACCCGGCCAGAAATATATTTTTTTTTCTGGGTGAAGGCCTGATTATATTTCTGGCGGTTAATAGCGTCTATTTCATTTTTAAGGGCTCCCAACTTTACTGTGAAGCTGTCTTCCTCTACGGGTTAAGAGCTTTAATTGTCACCTTGATTTTTCAATTCTCCCTCTATTTTTTCGATCTCTATGACTTGGGCGGACAAGTCTCTGGGGGTGAAGTGGTTGCCCGGGTGATGCAGGCCTTTGGTGTAGGTTGCGTTGTCTTGGCTTTTGTCTATTATTTTTTCCCGCTTATTATGATTTCGTCCCGGGTTTTCTGGACGGGCTATGGAGCCATCTGTACCAGTATTCTATTGTGGCGTTTTATTTATAATAAGGCGCTCGACAGAAAGATGTTTGTTCAGCCTGTTGTCATTCTGGGGGCGGGGAAGCTCGCATCAAGGATTGCCGCTGAAATTGAAGGGAAACGTGATTCAGGTTATAAAATCGTCAGTTTTGTCGGGCAGCAGCGCGATCCGGCATGCCCAGTGCCCGAGTATATTCCGCTGGTTCCCGAAACGGGACAACTTCCTTTATTGTGCCGGACGCACAAGGTGGAAAAAGTTGTTGTTGCTCTGGACGACGCTCGAGGGAAGACGCCGGTGCAGGATTTGCTGCAGTGCAAGTTGCAGGGCGTGACAATCGAAAACGGCGTCACCTTTTATGAAGGACTTACCGGAAAAATTCTGGTTGAGAATGTTAATCCTTCCTGGCTTATCTATTCATCCGGATTTAAGATAAACCGCTGGGCAATCTTTAGTAAAAGATTTCTTGATATTGTGCTTTCCTTTGTCGGGTTGACTCTTTCGTTGCCCGTTACCTTGCTCAGCGCCTTGATTATCAAGCTGGAATCGCCTGGGACGGTTTTTTATAAACAGGAAAGGGTGGGTGAGAATGGAAAGGTATTTAAGGTGGTGAAATTTCGCTCCATGCGCAGCGATGCGGAAAAGGATGGACCCGTGTGGGCCATGGAAAATGACACAAGAGTGACCCGGTATGGCAATTTTATGCGCAAGGCGCGAATTGACGAAATTCCTCAGATGTGGGATGTTTTAAAGGGTGAGATGAGTTTTGTCGGGCCACGGCCGGAGAGACCGGTATTTGTCGAGCAACTCACCAGGACAATACCCTATTACGCACTGCGGCATATCGTCAAGCCGGGCATAACCGGCTGGGCTCAGGTGTGTTACCCTTATGGCGCCTCCGAAGAGGATGCCTTGCGCAAACTTGAGTATGATCTCTATTATATAAAAAATTTGTCTCTGCGGATGGATCTGTGGATCATTTTTCAAACCATCAAGATTGTCTTGTTTCAGAAGGGTGCAAGATGAAAAGTTCCTAAAATGCCTAAAGTTGAACTGCGGAGAAGATGCTAACCACAGCAGGGTAGGAGCGGGCCATGCCCGCGATAGCGGTGTTTTTAGCAATGCTAAAAGGTCGCGGGCATGGCCCGCTCCTACCTCAAAATGACATGCAAGGCAACGGGAAGGACTTTCATAATATAAAGATAAAGGTTTATTGATCAGACAAAGTCCCTTAACTTTAGACAACATGACTTCGGTATATTTTGCCGTGATACTCGAATTGTAGTTCGCGAAGAGTCCCTAAAGTACTTGAAGTTGCGGTACTTTCTGATCAGATAACACCTTTAACTTAAGGCACTCTAAGTACTTTAAGTATTTTAGGCACTTAATAACTGGTAGCAGTGCAGAATCCCAGGCGGTGGCATAACTTATTGAAATTACGTTACGAGATCATGAGTTCTGTACGTCAGGCATTTCAACTCAAAAGTATGAGGTTTTTATGTGCGGCATAGTTGGCTATATCGGGCAGCGGCGGGTGGTGCCTATTCTTCTCGAAGGCTTGAAAAGGCTTGAATACCGGGGGTATGATTCAGCCGGGCTTGTTTACCTGCAGGATGGCAGACTGCATAAATATCGCAGTGAAGGTAAGCTGGTAAATCTGGAAGAGGTGATGGATAAGGTGCTCACTGACAGCACTGTCGGACTTGGTCATACTCGCTGGGCGACCCATGGACCTCCCTCTGAAGCCAATGCCCATCCCCATAGCGATTGCAGTGGCGAGTTGGTGGTGGTTCATAACGGCATCATCGAGAATTTTCAGACGCTGCGGGAAAAGCTCATTGCCCAGGGCCATGTCTTTACCTCTCAAACCGACACAGAGGTGCTGGCCCATCTGATCGAAGAACATCTCCGTGAGGATTTGGTCAAAGCGGTACGGGAAGCCTTAAAAGAGGTGGAAGGGTCATTTGCCCTGGGAGTAATGTGGCTTAAACAGCCTGATCGACTTGTGGCTGCTCGCTATCAGAGTCCTCTTGTGCTGGGTGTGCATGAAGGTGGATCATTCATGGCATCTGACATTCCGGCACTTCTGCCCTTCACCCGGGATGTTATCTTCCTTGACGACGGGGAGATGGCAGTTCTGCAGGGGCATACAGTGCAAATTTCCCGCCTTGATGATGGAAAGCCGGTGGAAAAGGTCGTGCAGCATATTGACTGGAATGCCGGCATGGCGGAAAAATCAGGTTACCGGCATTTCATGCTCAAGGAAATCTATGAACAGCCTCAATCCATCTTGGATACCTTCCGGGGCAGGCTTGATCCGGAAACAGGCGAGGTAAAATTGCCGGAAATTGGCCTGAGCAAAGAAGAACTCTGTTCGATTGGCCGTATCTCCCTGGTGGCATGCGGTACTTCCTGGCATGCTGCCCTGGTAGCGAAATATTGGCTGGAGAAGTGGGTTGGACTGCCCGTAGAGGTGGATATTGCCTCGGAATTTCGTTACAGGCGTTTATTATTGGGACCGGATGTGATCGTCATCCCTATTTCCCAGTCAGGTGAAACCGCCGATACCTTGGCCGGGCTTCGTCTGGCTAAGAAACTTGGCTCTAAGGTTATTGCCATCTGCAATGTGGTGGGCAGCACGATCACCCGCGAAGCTGACGGGACGATTTATACCCACGCAGGTCCGGAAATTGGCGTGGCCTCCACCAAGGCCTTTACAAGTCAATTAACCGCCCTTTTTTTACTGACCCTTTTCCTGGGGCAAGTTCGGGGAACCGTTTTGCCGGAAAAGGCGAGAGAGCTTGGCAAACAATTGATTGAACTTCCAGGGATTATTGAAAATGAACTGCCGCGTCTGCAAGAAGAATTAAATACCATTGCCGAAGAATTTTCCCGCAGTCGAGATTTTCTTTATCTCGGCAGGGGCGCCAACTTTCCCATCGCGCTGGAAGGGGCATTAAAGCTTAAAGAGATTTCATATATCCATGCAGAAGGATATGCCGCCGGAGAGCTGAAACATGGCCCAATTGCCCTGATTGACCGGGATATGCCGGTTCTTGCCCTGGCGCCGAAGGATAGTGTTTATGGCAAGCTCATTTCAAATGTGGAGGAGGTGAAGGCCCGGCATGGCAGAATGATCCTGGTGGGAAGTGCCTCTGATGCGCGTCTTGCCCAACTCAGTGAGTTTGTGATCGGCCTGCCTGATGTCCATGAAGACCTCACGCCTTTGCTCTATGTCATCCCCTTGCAACTTCTTTCCTATCTGATTGCTAACCTTCGTGGTTGCGATGTGGATCAGCCGAGAAATCTGGCAAAGAGCGTTACCGTGGAGTGATTTGGGATTGCGGAATGCGGATTTGGGATTGATGTGGTTATGAATCAGCAGGAGATGAAAGAGCGAACCAAGGAGTTTGCCAAAAGAATTATCAAACTATGCCGTAATCTGCCTGAAACCAGAGAAGCGAGATTAATAGGGAATCAGATTTTTCGATCTGGAACATCTGTAGCAGCCAATTATCGTGCAGCATGTCGAACTCGCTCTCTCGCGGAATTTATCTCAAAAATGGGGATTGTTGAAGAAGAGGCTGATGAGACGCTGTTCTGGCTTGAACTTCTATGTGAAATGGAAATTTTCAGCAAAGATCAATTGTTATCGGTTATGCAGGAAAACAATGAACTCATTGCTATTGTCGTTGCTTCAATAAAAACCTGCAAAAGCAATAAATGAGATAATTTGGGAATGCGGATTTCGGATCGCGGATTGATGAGGATATGGATTTTCAAGGCAGTTGGGAATCCAAATTAACAAATTTTGCAAAAAGCCTGGGTATGCAATAAATCCGCAATCCGCATTCCCAAATCCGCAATATGAACACAGTTTCAATAAACGGAGGAGTGCCACATAATGAAAATTCTTGTCACAGGCGGCGCCGGATTTATCGGCTCAAATGTAGTTGACGCCTACCTGGAAGCCGGCCATGATGTCTATATCATGGATAATCTTTTCAGTGGGAAATGGGAAAATATTAACCCAAAGGCAAAATTTTACCTGATGGATATCCGTTCCGCAGAGGTTGTCAAGGTTTGCGAAAAGGAAAAATTTGATTTGATCAATCACCACGCGGCCCAGATGTCTGTTCCGGCTTCAGTGGAAAATCCACTTTTTGATGCGGACGTCAACGTTAAAGGCTTTGTTAACCTGCTTGAGGCAGCAAAAGAAAACGGAGTTAAAAAGGTCATATTTATCTCATCAGGGGGAGCGATTTACGGTGAGGCAGAGGAGTTCCCCACCTCGGAAAAATCTCCGGCCTTACCGCTCTCACCTTATGCTATTACCAAATCAGTTTCGGAACAGTATCTCGCCTTTTACAGGCATCAGTTTGGTTTGGATTTTACCATCCTGCGCTATGCCAATGTTTACGGTCCCAGGCAGATACCCCATGGAGAAGCAGGTGTGGTGGCGGTTTTTATGGATAGATTGCTGGCCGGTCAAACCAGCAGTGTCTATCATTACCCCAATGAGCCGAGGGGAATGACAAGGGACTATTGCTTTGTCGGCGATATCGTTCAGGCTAATCTTCTGGCCCTTGGCAAAGGCAACGGCGGAGCTTTTAATATCGGGACGGGAATAGAGACACATACGGCAGATCTTTTTTCTGAGGTATTTGCTGCCATGAAAAAGGCAAAACCTGATTTGAATGAGGAGTTGCTGAAGTTTAATCGAGGGGCCGCCCGATTGGGAGATCTGACAAAAAGCTGCCTGCTCTGCGATAAGGCGAAACAGGAACTTGGTTTTGCGCCAAAATTTTCATTGTCCCAAGGGCTGGAAAAAACAGTTGCATGGAGACTCGGGAAGAAATAATCCTATAGCAATTTTTTGTGCTCACCCAGGCCTTTGTGCCTGCGCAGATAAAAGGAGTATATTGAATGGAAGCAACTATTGCGGTTGTCGGTCTGGGCTATGTTGGACTGCCCCTGGCGGTGACTTTTGGCAAGTTTTTCCCGACCATTGGTTTTGACATCAAGGAGCAGGCCATAAAAAGCTACAATAATGGGGTTGATCCAAACGGTGAGGTTTCAGCCGAGGGGTTTCACGCCGCTTCGCAGATTTCATTCACCAGTAATCCAGCCGCCATTGCTAAAGCGGATTTTATTGTAGTAGCAGTGCCCACGCCCATTGATAATGCCCGGCAGCCTGATCTCTCTCCTTTGAAAGGGGCAAGTGTGATTGTAGGGAAGAATATGAAAAAAGGCGCAGTGGTTGTCTTTGAGTCCACGGTCTATCCCGGGACAACGGAAGAGGTATGCGTGCCGATTCTGGAGAGAGAGTCGGGAATGCAGTGGAAGCGGGATTTTTATGTGGGCTACTCTCCAGAGCGCATTAACCCGGGGGACAAAGAACACACCTTGACTAAGATTGTCAAGGTGGTATCCGGTGACACAGATGAAACTCTTGAAAAGGTAGCCGGTGTCTACGGAGCCATTATTGAGGCAGGGATATACCGTGCCGGCAGCATTAAAGAGGCGGAGGCTGCGAAGGTAATTGAAAATACCCAGCGTGATCTGAACATTGCGCTGATGAACGAGCTGGCCGTTATCTTCGATCACCTGGAGATCGATACCTTGAATGTTCTCAAGGCGGCAGGAACAAAATGGAATTTTCTGCCTTTCAGGCCAGGGCTTGTCGGAGGACACTGTATCGGGGTGGATCCCTATTATCTGACCTATAAGGCGGAAACCGTCGGTTATCATCCCCAGGTAATTCTGGCCGGCCGCCGGATCAATGATGGCATGGGAAAATTTATCGCTGAGAAAACGGTAAAACTCATGCTTGAGGGGGGGATTAATCTGCAGCAAGCCAGGGTGGGGATTTTGGGGCTGACCTTTAAGGAGAATTGTCCGGATTTGCGGAATTCTAAGGTTTTTGATATTATTCAAGAGTTGCAGAGTTTTGGCATAAAACCTCTTGTCCATGACCCCCGGGCTGATCGATCTGATCTGCAACGTTACTTTGGTGTAACACCCTCTGAGTTGGAGGAAATGCAAGATCTCGCGGCCTTGATTATTGCCGTACCTCATAAAGAGTATTTAGCAAGACCGGTACAGGATTTCATCGGACGACTCGTTGATGGCGGTTGCTTGATTGATGTCAAATCAGTCCTTGATGTAAATGAAGTGCGGCAGAGTGGTGTGAATTTCTGGCGACTTTAATCTGCCAAGGAACTTCAATCTGGGCGATAAAAGTTATGCCATCAAGTAGAAGCTGGCCATGCCCGCGATTTATTGGCTTTTGGGGTCATTCTATCGCGGGCATTGCCCGCTTCTACCCCGAAAGAGGATTTGCTGAGGGCCAGGAATGACAATGCAAGGCACCAACTGTATGTTGGCAACGAATTTATAAAGAGAGTGATGCGTGACCCAATACGAAAAACTGAAAAATGAATTAAGGCAAGCACCGCGACGCTGGCTGGTGACCGGGGTGGCCGGTTTTATCGGCTCCAATCTACTTGAGACCCTTTTAAAACTTGATCAGCATGTGGTCGGGCTTGATAATTTTTCCACCGGCTTTCAGCATAATTTTGATGAGGTGCAGCAACTTGTCAGTGACAAACAATGGCAACGGTTTTCTTTTGTGCAGGGTGACATTCGTGATCTGGCGACCTGCCGTGATGTGTGCGGTCAGGTTGATTTTGTCCTTCATCAGGCTGCACTCGGTTCTGTCCCCCGGTCCATCGATGACCCATTGCTTACCAATGAGAACAATCTTACCGGGTTTCTTAATATGTTGGTGGCTGCGCGTGATGCCCGGGTGCAACGTTTTGTCTATGCCGCTTCGAGTTCGACCTATGGGGATCACCCGGATCTACCCAAGGTGGAAGATACAATCGGTAAACCCCTATCCCCATATGCGGTAACTAAATATGTTAACGAGCTGTATGCGGATGTTTTTGCCAGAACCTACGGCTTTCAAACCATCGGTCTGCGCTATTTCAATATTTTCGGCAGGCGTCAGGATCCCAACGGCGCCTATGCCGCAGTCATGCCGAAATGGTTTTCGGCTCTCATTCGGGGTGAGGCCCTTTTTATTAATGGGGATGGGGAAACAAGCCGTGATTTTTGCTATATAGACAACTGCGTACAGGGAAACCTGCTGGCCGCCACAGCCAGCAATCCCGCAGCCTTGAATCAGGTTTATAACATCGCCTTCGGAGAAAGAACAACCTTGAACGAGTTGTTTAATCTTATCCAACAGCGCGTACACGCCATCCTGCCGGAGATAAAGGCGACAACTCCTACGTATCGTGATTTCCGGCCGGGGGATGTAAGGCATTCCCTGGCTGACATCAGTAAGGCAAGTAACTTATTAGGCTATGAGCCGCTCTATTCTGTAAAAGACGGACTGGATCAGGCAGCTGAGTGGTATGTGAGCCAACTCGGTTGAATAGTCTGTAGGTGTTTAGGTGGATAGGGAAAACCTAAACTTTTTGCTATCAGACTAACTGCCATTTCCGCAAGCGGGAACAACAAGGTATGAAAGTTCGCGGGTAGGACCTGCTCTTTTTCCCGCGACCTTTGGCATTGCCAAAACTCCGTTATCGCGGGCATGGCCCGCTTCTACTGCAGGAAGACATGCTACGCAGCGACTAAGATTTTCGGATAAACAGACTAAACACCTACAGGCTATCAACCTAATTTCATGGAAATCAAAAAAATACTTATCACCGGGGCGGCCGGGTTCATCGGTTTCTTCCTGGCCAAACGGCTGCTGTCTGACGGCATTGAGGTTGTCGGGCTCGATAATCTCAATGATTATTACGATCCGGCTTTAAAAAGAAGCCGGCTTGCGGAGTTATCTCCGTTGCGCGGGTTTGACTTCGTGCAGATTGATTTGGTAGACCGTATGGCCGTGGCTGAGCTTTTTAACCGCCACAGTTTTGATGCGGTCGTCAATCTGGCGGCCCAGGCAGGAGTGCGCTATTCCCTGGAAAATCCCCATTCTTACGTGGACAGCAATGTAGTAGGTTTTGTGAATATCCTTGAGGGCTGCCGTCATAACGGTGTCAAGCACCTTGTTTTTGCCTCTTCAAGTTCCGTTTATGGCGGCAATACCAAAATGCCGTTTTCCGTTCATGATAATGTTGATCATCCAGTATCTCTCTATGCTGCCACCAAAAAAGCAAATGAACTAATGGCCCATGCTTACAGCCATTTATATGGCTTGCCTGCCACCGGGTTGCGGTTTTTTACGGTATACGGCCCATGGGGTAGACCTGATATGGCTTATTTCCTTTTTACCAAAGCCATTCTGGCAGGTAAACCGATTAAGGTGTTCAACCATGGCAAAATGAAGCGGGATTTTACCTATATTGATGATATTGTGGAAGGCGTGCAGCGTGTCATCCACAAAATTCCTGCTTCAGATCCGGCGTGGAATAGGGAGCATCCTGATCCGGCAACAAGTTACTGCCCGTATCGAATCTATAACATCGGCAATAATCAGCAGGAAGATCTGATGCATTTTATTGAGGTGCTTGAAGATTGCCTGGGCAAGAAGGCGGAAAAGGAATTTCTGCCCATGCAGAATGGCGATGTGCCTGCAACTTATGCTAATGTGGATGATCTTGTCCGGAATGTGGGGTTCAAACCAACCACCACCATTGAGAAAGGTTTACACAGATTTGTCGAGTGGTACCGTGGATATTATAAATAACATCTCAGGTGGATAGTCTGTAGGTTTTTAGGTGGTTAGGGGAATAGTCTTTAGGTGTTTAGCAGATAGGGCGATAATCGAGCAGTTGCTAACATACTAAATACCTTCAGACTATCAACCTCGTCTATACTCAGAGTTCCGCTTAGGAAAGCAGCTTTCATCAACACTTAAATAAAACGAGTCAACAGAAAAATGAATATAACCATGATTGGCACCGGCTATGTCGGCCTTGTTACCGGTGCATGCCTTGCGGAATTTGGCCACCGGGTCATCTGCATGGACAAAGACAGCAATAAAATCGAAAGGCTTCGTAATGGTGAGATTCCAATTTACGAACCGGGCTTGGATGCCTTGGTAGCCAAGAATGTCAAAGATGGCAGGTTGTCGTTTACCAGCAATATGGAAGAAAGTGTCAGTCAAGCCAAAGCAGTTTTCATCGCGGTGGGAACACCTTCATCCCGGCGTGGCGACGGGTATGCTGATTTGACCTATATTTATGCTGCTGCCAGGGATTTGGCGCCATATTTAGGAAAATATACGGTTGTGGTTGATAAGAGCACCGTCCCTGTTGGCACAGCCAGGCAGGTTGCCCGGGTCATAAAGGAGGCAAATCCTGCAGCGCAGTTTGATGTGGTTTCTAACCCGGAGTTTTTACGGGAGGGCGCTGCAATAAACGATTTCATGCGTCCTGATCGGGTGGTCATCGGAGTTGAGACGGAACGGGCAATCGAGGTCATGAAAGAAATTTATAATCCTCTGTACCTGATCGCAACCCCATTTGTCTTAACTGGACTTGAAACCGCCGAACTGATCAAGTATGCTGCAAATGCTTTTCTGTCGATCAAGATCTCGTTTATTAACGAGATGGCAAATGTGTGTGAGGCTTTAGGGGCGGATGTTATCGATCTGGCCAAAGCCGTTGGGCTTGATGGGCGAATTGGCCGCAAGTTTCTCCATGCAGGGCCAGGGTATGGTGGTTCCTGTTTTCCCAAGGATACATTGGCCCTGCTGCGGATAGCCCAAGAAAACGGAGTTCCCGTCCGTTCCGTTGAGGCGGCTGTGGAGGTTAATGCCGCTCAGAAGGCACGGATGGTGAAAAAGATCCGTGATGCCCTGGGAGGCTCTGAGGTCGGGAAGACAATTGGGGTGCTGGGCTTGACATTTAAACCGGAAACGGATGATCTGCGGGATTCTCCTGCATTGACTATTTTGCCGCCGCTTGTTGAGAAGGGGGCAAAAATTCAGGCCCATGATCCCCAGGGAATGGTCGAAGCCGCCAAATTGTTTCCTGAATTCTCATATGTGAAAAATGCCTATGAGGCGAGTGACAACGCTGATGTATTGGTACTTTTTACGGAATGGAATCAATATCGTGCTCTTGATCTCCAGGAACTGAAATCCAGAATGAAATCTCCTGTGTTTATTGATTTGCGTAATGTGTACAACCCGAAACAGATGAAAGAAGCTGGTTTTTCGTATATAGGCGTCGGTAGAGGCTAACGAGGGTAAAGTGGACACTTTGAACCTGGAACTGCGGAAGACAAAAGAAGAAATTGACCGCTTGGTCAGAAACTGGAGGGCGTTGCTTGATGTCATGCCTGAGATGGTTGTGCTGATCCGGGAGGACTGTATCATTGAGTACATGAATCCCAGCGCAATTACGGTCTTTGGCGATTTGTGCAGACAGGATTGCCGGAAGAACTTATGTCATGCTGATGATCGTTGTAAACTTTGTTGTCCGATAACCCTGTCTGCCAGTGGGAAAAGAAAAAGCGGCCTTGAGGAAACCCGCATCGGCGATGTTGATGTAGAATACAGCTTTGTTCCCTTCCAAGGTTATATGGGTGATCGTTTGGTTATGATGGTGATGCGAGACATCACCGAGAGAAAACTCCATGAGCAGGAGCTTTCCAGCTTTCATAACAATATTGAAGAAATCCTCCAGCAGAAGATTAGTGAACTAAAGGAAAGCGAGAAGACACAGCAGAATCTATTCCGTGAAATAAATGTCCTGAAACGCAAACTGCAAAATAAGGATCAGGCCGATGAGATGATCGGCACGAGCCGTAAAATGCGGGAATTACGCGAGATGATTGACCAGGTGGCCGGTTCGGACGCCACCATATTAATTACCGGTGAGTCAGGAACTGGCAAGGAACTTGTGGCTAATCTGATCAGGAAATGTAGTTCAAGAGCAGACAAGCCGTTTTTAAAAGTAAACTGCAACAGTATCAATGACAACCTCCTTGAAAGTGACCTTTTCGGCTATGAAAAGGGGGCTTTCACCGGCGCTGGCGGGCGTAAAAAAGGAAAGTTTGAGATTGTTGACAACGGCACCATTTTTCTTGATGAGATAGGGGACATCAGTCCCAAAATGCAGTCTTCATTGCTTCGTGTTCTGCAAAATGGGGAAGTGATCCGGGTTGGCGGCAACTCGCCTGTTCATGTCGATGTCCGGGTAATTGCCGCAACCAATGTCGATCTTGCCAAGGCTGTGCAGGATGGGGTATTCCGGCTTGATCTCTACTATCGGTTAAATATCATAAATATTATGATTCCTGCTCTGCGTGAGAGAAAAGAGGATATTGTCGATCTTGCCACATTTTTTGTCAAGCGCTATCGCGAAGCTTTTAAAAAGGATATCGATTTCCTGCCGCACAGCATCATCAGCCGTTTGTTAATGCATGATTGGCCGGGTAATGTCAGAGAGTTGGAGAATGTGATACAGCGAGCGGTATTAATGTGCAAGAATTCTGTTATTACTGAAAATGAGCTGATATTTGATACAAAGGCAGCCTCTTCTTCCACCAATGATTATCTTACTCAGGTATGTCAACAATTTGGCAAAAAATCACTTAAAGACATCATCACCGATTTTGAACGGGAGATTATTGTTAACTGTCTGCAAAAAAATGAGGGTAATGTCCAAGTCGCAGCCAATGAGCTGAAGGTCGGTAAAACCGGTCTGTACGATAAGATGAAACGCTTCGGACTCAAGACAAAATGATAAATCCTAAACCTCTGCCGCACTTTCCCATTGAGTATTTTTGTCCCCCAACACGCTAAAATAAAAAAATAAATTCAGTCCCTGTCATTTTTTTTGATGGCACATGAGTTGCAAGGTTTTTTATTAGCTTTGACTTTCAATTGCAAAGCCATATTTGAGAAATTACTGGATTTGCTAGGGATATTTGAAATCCCCATTCTAAACGAGAAAATGAAGGGCTGATGTGAAATGGGAAATGTGACATGCAATCCGAACGATAAAAAGTGCCCGTATTGGTCAAAGAATAATGGCCATGATTGTAGGATGACCAAGGGCGGTCTCTATATCCCGATGCCTGAGCATATTGACTTGTTTTGCTCGACACTGCACTACGTTAAATGCCATCAATATATGAGGGGGTGTGAACTTCTTCAGGAAACAGCCAAGAAATATGGGTTTATTGTTGATGGCGGGCGTCGGAGGTTTCGTAGGGTTGCCGAACGTATTTCTCTGGCTGTATCATTATGTGACAATGACAGGCGACCAATAGAACTGCTTGATGACCGGGCCATGACCCTTGATTTGAGCCTTGGGGGGGTAAGGGTCGAAAGCCATAGGGAGATGCCCAAAGATACTCTGGTTGCCTTTGAGTTTGGCCCGGATTTTTCCGCCCCGGAACTAACCGGGGTCGGGGAGGTGAAGTGGTGCGAGTCCAAGCTTGAATCCGGCCTCTTTGAAGCAGGGATAGCTTTTTCTGATTTCAGTCTGACCCAGGCAATCGGCAACCATTTAGGCTTACCAATGATGTAATAGAAAGCAATAGAGCTTTTTCCTACAAAATGAACGGTTTTTCAATTTTGCCGAAATTGAGAAAAATTTATTAAAACGTTATTTCAAGGGGTTGCTGCGCAGCCCATTTTTTTTGTCCAAAATTCTGGAATCTTGAGCAAAGAAAAATAAATCATACGCTGAAGATTTGATCCTCTCCGACCAATTAACATTCTCACCTCTTTTTCTGGGCCTTTTTTGTTAACAATATATTGTTGTAGGGTATAAATTTCGAATTGCATGTTGTTTAACGGAATATGGTTCGGTTTCAAGGAAAAAAAAGAAATTCCCTTTGCTGGCTTGGCTTGACAGGCTCTTTGTTTTCCGGAAAAGTGGATTTCGATGGAGTTTCAAGTTCAAAATTAAGGAAACCGGAAGTTTTTGTTGGGCATATTGGGTGTGAATGATAGAAGTTGCTTAGCGGTTTTCACTTTTAACACCCCGAAATTATATAGTTTTTATTTTTTTAGCGTTTTTTGTATGATTTTGTTGATGGTGGCATAATATGTGCTTTTCAATGATTGCAATAATTTTTTTTGTGTCAATCAACACTAAATACGTGAGGAGAAATAAAATGAAAAAGGTAATGGTAAAAGGTTTGGCATTAGCCTTTGTGGGATCATTAATGATGGTTGGCAGTGCGATGGCGTTGCCTACATCTGCCGATTATTGGACTCTGACTGATTTTACTACTGGAGTCGATGGCGAAACTACAGAGGTGAAATTATCGAATATATCGGGCTTCGAAGGGGAATTTGGTTTTTATACAGTGGATGATTATACCAATCCTACCGCAGTAGATGTAGAGTTTAAGGTTTTTTCTTATCCAGGTTCCGTTTGGCAAAGTGTTTTCTTCAAACAGGATGCGGGGAGCACTCTGATAAGCCTAGATAATACTTGGGATGGCTTGAATGATGTAGCCTTCAACGATGTTTTTGGATTTTACTTCAAGGATACCGCGGCAACTCCTGATGAAACATATTATACTGATGCTCAGTTTAATAATGGTACTGACTACATTTTTATCGATTTTAACGGCCTAAGCGTGGCTACAATTTCGTTGGATGCTAATTTGGATGGAATTTTTGATCCGACGGTTTTGGCCACAGACGTAGCCCCCGTCCCCGAACCAGCAACCATGCTGCTCTTTGGTTCAGGCCTTGCAGGGCTTGCTGGCTATGGACGGAGAAAATTTCGCAAAAAATAGTATAAAATACAGACAATTATTATAATCTAAGCATTGATTAATTGTTTTATAATGAGAAAACCGCTTGACTCTTTTGGTCGGGCGGTTTTTTTTATGTCATTTAATCCTCTCATCAAGCATCTAATAAGTCACAAATAAGCCAAAATGTGCGGAATAGCCGGGTTTTTTAACATATCTTCTGATAATTCTCCAGGGCAGAATGATCTGGAAAGAATGATATATCCAGTAGCCCACAGGGGGCCGGACGGTTATGGTTTTTATGTCGGAAATGAAGCGGGGTTGGCTCATGCTCGATTGAGTATCATTGACTTGGAAGGGGGCTGGCAACCAATTCATAACGAGGATAAGTCGCTTTGGGTCATATTTAACGGCGAGATTTTCAATTATCGCGAATTGCGAAAGGAGCTTGAAGCTAAGGGGCATCGTTTCTACACAAATTCAGATACAGAGGTCATTGTTCATCTTTATGAGGAAAACCGAGAAGAATGTTTATCGAGGTTAAACGGCCAATTTGCTATTGCTTTATATGATGTAAGAGAGAAAGCACTTATATTGGCGCGGGACAGAATGGGGATCCGGCCTCTGTTTTATGTCCAACATGAAGGACTTTTCTATTTTGCCTCGGAGATAAAATCTCTTTTTGCTGCAAACTCTTCTCTGCCCAGAGAAATGAACCTGGAGGTTCTGCGGGAAGTTTTTACCCTGTGGATGCCAGGTGGCACTGAAACAATCTTTAAAGGCGTTCATCAGCTGGAAGCCGGGCACTGGGCACGTATCTCTGTCAATAAAGGGTTTGTCTCGAAGGAATACTGGGATATCCCTTTTGGTATTGGGGTGTCTGGTGAGTTCCATAAGGAAGCAGACTACGCCGAAAAGTTACGCGAGTTGCTCATTGATTCGGTTCGTCTCCGGCTACGGGCGGATGTTCCTGTTGGCGCATATCTGAGTGGCGGTCTTGACTCGTCGACAATTACCTCACTCATTCATCATTACACTGATAACCCATTAAAAACCTTTTCCGTTACTTTTAGCGACCGGGTATACGATGAACAGGCTCAGCAAAAGGAGATGGTTGATTTTCTTGCCACGGATCATCATGTCGAGCATTGCACCTATGAAAAAATCGGGGAATCATTTCCTGATGTGATCTGGCATACGGAAATGCCGATTTTGCGCACAGCGCCAGCCCCTCTTTATCTGCTTTCGTCATTGGTTCGGAAAAATCACTATAAAGTGGTTTTGACAGGTGAAGGCGCAGATGAAATTCTCGGAGGCTACGATATCTTCAAAGAGGCAAAGATTCGGGCATTTATTAAAAAAGATCTCACATCTTCCATCCGGCCAATGTTGTTAAAGCGACTTTATCCGTATCTTGCTTTGTCTCCAACAAAATCAGCGGAATTCGCCAAAATTTTTTTTAATACAGACGCCTCTATTGACGATCTGTTTTACGCCCACATGCCCCGCTGGAAGACCACCGGCGGGACATCCGTTTTTTTTGCCGAAAAACTGAAAAGGGCCAATGTCCATCATGTTGTCGACAAACTTATTTCTAGATTTTCCCACAAACTTGTCGGGCTCGATTATTTTTCCAGGGCTCAGTATCTGGAAGCCAAACTCCTGCTGGGCAACTATCTCCTTTCCTCCCAGGGTGACAGGATGGCCATGGCCCATTCTGTTGAAGGCCGTTTCCCGTTTCTTGACCATCGGCTTGTGGAGTTCGCCTGTACCATTCCTCCGAACATGAAAATGAAGGTTTTAAACGAGAAAAATATCTTGAAAAAAGCAATGGATAACCTGCTGCCGAAATCCATAGTGAAAAGAAAGAAGCAACCATATATGGCCCCTGATATTTTAAGTTTTTTTGGTGGCAAGGAGCCTGAATATCTCAATTATTATCTGTCCCCTCAAATGGTAAAAGAGGCTGGTTTTTTTAACCCAAGGGCTGTGGAGCAACTCTTAAGCAAATGCAGGAAAAAGGTCAGGCAGGGTTTCCGGGAAAATATGGCCTTTGTGGGAATTCTGTCTACCCAGATAGTGTATGAAAAGTTTGTTAAAAATTTTCGGATAGATATGCCCAATAGGCTGGACAATATTAAGATAATTTCATAGATTATCAGCTATCAGCTATCAGCTATCAGCTATCAGCTATCAGCTATCGGATAGCTGGGAATATTTCGAAAGGAAGCTGAAATAATAGTGTAAATGCTTTCAAACCTTGTAAACTCATTAATAACTAAATAACCTTTTTGAGCCATGAGCCATGAGCCATGAGCCATGAGCCATGAGCCATGAGCCATGAGCCATGAGCCATGACATGAGCCATGAGCCAACAACCCAATGAACCAAACTATATCTAAAATACGTTCCTTCATATTTGAAAATTTTCTTTTTGACGCTGATGAAAGTGCTCTTGGAAATAATGATTCATTCCTGGAACAGGGAATCATCGATTCGACTGGAATACTGGAACTAGTCGACTGGCTTGAAGAGACATTCACAATTAAGGTTCTCGATGAAGAACTGATCCCTGAAAATCTTGACAGTGTCACTAAGTTAGCTGATTTTATAGGTAAAAAAAGTTGTTGAGGGTATGCCGTTTTGCTCGTTTATGATTACCTCCTTCAGTCGGCAAACAAGTATCCGGAAAAGCCCGTTGTTTTTCATGGAAACAAAAGCCTGACCTATCATGAACTTTCATCCCTTGTGCGCTCCCAAGCTTCCTGGTTGATTTCCCAGAAGTTTGATGCAGGTTTCAGGTGTGGGATCCTCACGGATGACCCTTTTGAGTATATTTCGGCTTATTTTGCCATCCAGCTCGCTGGCGGAATCGTGGTCGGCCTCAATACACAGACATCGGAACGGTCGTTAAAGACTCTGTTGACCGATAGCCGCATCTCTGTTGTCTTCGCGCAAAAAAAATTTCATCGTTACCTTGCCCCGTTTGCCTCCCAACTGCCGTCATTGAAACTGATTGTTTCGGATGAGGAATTTTCTTGCAACGGGGCAACTTCTATCTGGATGGACCGACAAGTTATTTTGAAGACAGATCTACAAATTACAGATTTTCCTGTTGTGAAACCTGATGACATAGCGCAGATTATTTACACATCCGGAACAACAGGAAGCCCTAAAGGGGTTATGTTGAGGCACGCCAATCTTGTCGCCAATACATCTTCAATTATCACCTATCTAAAGCTTACGGAAAATGACAAGGTAATGGCTGTTTTGCCGTTTTTTTATTCCTACGGCAATTCTGTCCTCTTAACCCACATTGCAGTTGGCGGCAGTCTTGTTGTCAACCAGAATTTTCTTTACCCCAATGTGATTCTTGATGAGATGTTGGAGCGTGAGGTGACCGGATTTTCAGGGGTTCCCTCTACTTTTGCTCTGCTGCTCAACCGGTCTGCCATCAATAAATACCATTTCCCAAAGTTACGGTATCTCACCCAGGCAGGGGCGGCCATGTCTCCGAAACTTGCCGGGCAGTTACAAAAGGTTTTTCCGGAAGCGGAGATATTTGTCATGTACGGTCAGACAGAGGCTTCGGCTCGCCTGAGTTATCTTCCTCCCGAAGATCTTGAACGCAAGATGGGTTCGATTGGCAGAGCGATTCCTGGTGTAACCTTGAAACTGCTTGATCGTGATGGCCGTTCGGTTGCTGATGGTGAGACAGGGGAGATTGTTGCCGTCGGTGATAATATCATGGCAGGTTACTGGGAGCGAAGGCCTGAGACGGATCAGGTTTTGCGTGAGGAAGGTTTATGGACAGGTGATTTGGCCCGCAGAGACCACGAAGGGTACTTCTATATTGTCAGTCGAAAAAGTGATATGATCAAAAGTGGTTCGCACCGAATCGCGCCGAAGGAAATTGAAGAGATAATCCATGAGCATGAGGCGGTCCATGAAGTGGCAGTGCTGGGCGTGGAAGATGAGATTCTGGGGGAAACTATCAAGGCGTGTGTGGTATTAAAACCAGGCGTAACATGCCTGCCGAAAGAGCTGTTGCTCCATTGCCGAAGAAATTTGCCGGCCTTTAAGGTGCCCCATCGGATTGTTTTTTTTGATGAGCTGCCGAAAACAGCCACCGGGAAAATCATAAAACGTCAGCTCATGGCTGATGGCTGATGGCTCATGGCTGATAGCCGATAGGTGACGGTCTATTAGGAGATTTGATGGGGCGGTTTTCTTTTGAAGAGCTTGAAGTTTGGCAACGTGCAGTGAACTTTGCCGAGTCGGTTATAATGTCAAGCGAGCAATGGAAAACTTCAGGTAAGCACTAGCGACTATTGGAACAACTGGAAGCCGCGGTTACTTCTGTGGCAATGAACATTGCTGAAGGAAAAGGACGATACTCATAAAAAGAATTTAAACAATATCTTTATATTGCCCGCGGATCACTTTTTGAAGTAATTACTCTATCTTATGATAGTCAGGAGATTAGGATGGATTTAAAAAAATGATTTGGAAACTTTTCGCAACGAAGCAGAAATAATAGGAAAAATGCTTTCAAACCTTGCTAACTCAATAAAAACAAAATAACTTTTATGAGCCATGAGGCAACCAAATCGCACCCTATGAGCTATGAATTATGAGCCAACAAACCATCTGCACCAACTGCATTCTGCCCGCAACTTTTCCCGGAATATCGTTTGATGAAACAGGTGTTTGTAACCATTGTCAAAAATACCGAGGTAAAAAGGCAACCGGCGAGATAAAAAAGAAATATGAAGAGAAGTTTCTCGATCTTATCAGTCATGAGAAACGATCTTCAACCTATGATGTGCTCATGGCTTACAGCGGAGGCAAGGACAGCACGTATACCCTTGATGTGTTTGTCAACCGCTACAAATTACGGGTTCTGACCCTGGTGTTTGACAATGCTTTTATTTCTCCGAAAGCGGAGAAAAACATTAAAAAGGTATGCGCTGCTCTGTCTGTTGACACCCTGTTCGTCAGGCCAAGCCCGAAAACGCTTTACAGGATTTTTCGCACTGCAGCCCAGGAAGAACTCTATTCCGCCAAGACTCTGGAACGGGCCAGCACGATCTGTACGTCATGTATCGGGATGGTAAAAGCAATCGTATTGCGTACCGCTATTGAAAAAGAAATCCCCTTTGTCGGGTTTGGCTGGTCACCGGGCCAGGCTCCTGTCCAGTCCTCAGTTATGAAGACCAATGCCAGCCTGATGCAGACGACGCAGAAGGCCATTTTCGGTCCTCTACATAATATCGTCGGTGATGTCATCAATCCTTACTTTGTTACTGCCGAGCAGTTTGCCCATCCGGAAAAATTTCCGTGGAATATCCATCCGCTGTCCTTTCTTGAATATGACGAGGGTAACATCATTAAGCGAATTAAGGAAATAGGCTGGGAGAAGCCGGATGATACCGACCCCAATTCATCAAACTGTATTCTTAATGCGTTTGCTAATCATGTTCACCGGAAAAAATATAACTTTCACCCTTATGTGTGGGAGATAGCCAACATGGTCCGTGAGGGTGTCATGACGCGAGATGAAGGGCTTGAAAAGATCGAACCGCCAGAAGATCAAAAAATGGTGGAATATTCTAAAGAAAAGTTGATGGCTGATGGCTGATGGCTGGATAGCTGATGGCTTTTGGCTCAAGGGTGTATGGAAATTGGTTGCCTTATTGCCCAGATACTATTGGAAAATGACTTGATTTTGCTGCATAATGATCGAGACTTTGCATTGATGGCTAAAGTAATCACCAGTATCAAAATTTTTAAACACCCTAACCCATGAGCTATCAGCTATGAGCCAACAACCATCCTCCATGAGCCAACCAACCATAATCCATCTTGGCGGAGAAAACTGCGTAACCGGTTCATGCCACCTTCTTCGTGCCGTTGATTTGAATATCATGGTTGACTGCGGAGCTGCCCAAGGCAATGATGCACTGCTGCCCATGGCTGATTGGCCTGTGTCGCCAAAGGAAATCGACTATCTTTTCCTGACCCACGCCCATATTGATCATATCGGCAGATTGCCTGAGTTGATTCAAAATGGTTTTAACGGAGAAATTATCTGCTCCCATCCTACGAAAGCCTTGCTCGTGCCCATGTTAACTGATGCAATGGGCTTTGGGCGTTTGGAGGCCTCGGAAATAAAAAATCTCGCAGATAGGATTGATGAATCCGCCTGGGGTTTTGAATACCAGCAGGAATTTAAGTTAAAACGAGGCGTCACTTTCAAACTTGCCCGGGCAGGGCATATTCTTGGTTCCGCTTTTATTCGTTTCGCCATTCCGGTAAGCGATCAACAAAACTATACGGTTGTTTTTTCCGGCGACCTGGGCAACCGGAATACGCCGATTCTGCCGGACCCGGATACACCGGAAACCTGTGATCTGCTTATTCTGGAATCCACATATGGCAATCGCCTCCACGAAAGCAGGGAAGATCGAATTGGTCGGTTGTTTGAAAAACTGAGCAGAGCCCTGGCTGACAACGGCAAGGTTTTTATCCCTGCCTTTGCCCTGGGACGTACCCAGGAGATTCTTTTTGAACTGGACAGGATGTTCGATAAAGTTGAGTGGCGGGAGAAATTCAAAAAGCCGCTGCCTGTGTTTGTCGATTCGCCTCTGGGGCTGAAAATCACCCAGATTTACTCAGAACTTTCGCAATTCTGGGATGCCGAGTCACGACAACTGCAGGCGGCCGGCGACCATCCTTTTGACTTCGACCACCTATACAGCGTAGAAAGGTTTAAGGACCACAAGGCACTTCTTGATATTCACGGACCTGCCATTATCATCGCCGGTAGCGGTATGTGCACAGGCGGCAGAATCATCGATCATTTGAAAAAGGGCCTTGCTGATACGACAAGTGATGTCTTTTTTGTCGGATATCAGGCTAAAGGAACCCCGGGATATGATATAATCAGATACGGCAAAGAGCCTGGCGGGTATGTCCGACTTGATGATGAAAAAATATTTATCCGGGCCAATGTGGAGCAACTGACGGGTTATTCCGCCCATGCTGATCAGAAGGGACTAATTGAATGGGTAGAATCCATGCCGGCAAAACCTGCTCGGATCAAGCTGGTGCATGGTGATCCGGAAGCCCAAAAGGCCCTCCACGCTGAATTGATAAAACGAGGCCACAATGTCTTTCCCTTATAAACAAAAACAAATATACTATTACCATGAGCCATGAGCCATGAGCCATGAGCCATGAGCCATGAGCCATGAGCCATGAGCCATGAGCTATGAGCTAGGAGCTATGAGCCAAATTATGCGACTATGTAACCTCGAAAAAGAGTCTATTATTAAAGCGGTAAAAAGTATTGATCCTGATTCTCGGATTTATCTTTTCGGTTCCCGTATTGATGATAACCGCAAAGGTGGTGATATTGATCTACTCATAATTACTCAATGTCATTAACTTAAGCCTTTTCGCCGGTTGCCTGAGCCCAGGTTCGTCATTCCGGCGAAGGCCGGAATCCAGGTAGTTACGACAATTCTGGACCCCGGCCTTCGCCGGGGTGACGACGAGTGTAGTCAGTTTTT
>JAHILF010000143.1 GCA_018897105.1 Pseudomonadota bacterium | reverse complement strand
CAACAATGTCACATCTCCCATCGCAGAACGTCGCATAGGCCAGGGAATCAAATCAACCAAACGTGAAATCAAGCCCACCAGTTCTGGCGATACTCCATTCCGAACCAAAGTCGATGTCTTCATACTCAGATCCTCCTCTTTATAAAGTATGAAAACATCATAAACGGTAATTTAGTATTTTCCAAGTCCCTAACCACAAATTAAACAACATAAAACAGGAGAATCTCTCACCAATTAATCGAAGGGATTTTCGGATAAAAAAACATGCCGGAATGACATACGTTTCGTGACTTGGTAAGCGGTATATCAACAATTCCTGAGTCCCTTAGCGGGACTTGCCCCCTCCAAGCACTCTGAAAGGGATTGCCTTATCCTGCAGCTCATCGTTCTCGCTTAAATGACGTCCGTCATACTCCGGAACTACGGCGCGGAGATGTTTAATCAGCCTTTTGATATCGCGGCTGGCAGCGGCCCGCCTCAGCTCTTCCAGCTCAACCGTCAACCATCCCCAGTCATACTGCCTCGATTTGGCAAGCAACAGCTTGTGGTGATCGGTTCCCTGCAGATTTTCACCTTCATAAAAAATCTCTTCATAGAGCTTTTCTCCAGGGCGCAGGCCGGTATATGCAATTTTAATATCCCTGCCGGGTTCAAGACCGGACAAACGGATCATCTGCTCAGCAAGATCGGTAATCAAAACGGGTTCGCCCATATCAAGCACAAAAATCTCCCCGCCTTTTCCCATTGACCCGGCCTGGAGAATGAGACTTACCGCCTCGGGAATTGTCATGAAATATCGGCATATATCCCGGTGCGTTACCGTTACCGGACCACCTTTTTCAATCTGTTTCTGAAAAAGCGGCACCACCGAACCGGCCGACCCCAAGACATTGCCGAAGCGCGTGGTAATAAAACTTGTTTTTGATCGGCAATTGAGATTCTGGCAATAAATTTCAGCAATCCGCTTCGTTGTGCCCATGACATTGGCCGGATTCACCGCCTTATCGGTTGACACAAAAACAAAACGTTCAGCCTGAAAGCGGTCTGCCGCATCAGCCACCACCTTGCTGCCAAAAACATTATTATGCACCCCTTCAGCGGGATTCACTTCCAGCATGGGAACATGTTTATAAGCCGCCGCATGAAAAACAACTTGCGGCAAAAAGGTCTTGAAAAGCCAGTGTACCCTGTTTTCATCCTTCACATCTCCAAGTATGGTCTCTACTCTGAGATCGGGAAAAGAGCTTCTTAATTCATTTTCAATGGAATAGAGGTTGAATTCACCATTATCAAAAACAATCAGCATTGATGGCTTCTGTTTGGCAATCTGACGGCACAACTCCGAACCGATGGACCCTCCCCCGCCCGTCACCAGAACGATTTTCTCTGCAATAAACTGGAAAATCGCCCGGTAATCAAGCTTGATAGCCTCACGGCCAAGCAAATCATTTAAAGTCAGGGGGCGCAGCTGTCCTGCGCCGACTCTATTGCCCGCCAGTTCATTGAGTGTCGGCAATGTCTTACACTCAACCCCAACCTTGACACACTTGACCACCAGAGACTTTACCGTTCCCGTGCTGGCAGACGGGATAGCCAGCAGAACCAGTTCAATGTCAAGCAGCTGGACCACCTTTTCAATATCCTCGAACCCCCCATAAACCCTGACACCATGAATCTCCCGGTTATGCTTTTTGCGATCATCGTCAATCAGTGCCACCGGCAGATATTTCCGGTTATGGATCAGATCACGCAACAGCAGTTCACCTGCATGTCCGGCGCCAACAATCAAGACACGTATTCCCTCTTGCTTTGGGAGCCGCAGTCGCTGGTCCTTATACCAGCGGTAACAGAAGCGCGGTCCGGTCAGAGCTATGACCAACAACAGAGGGGTTAACACAAGGGTTGTCCGGGGAACTCCTTCCAGGCGGTAGAAGAGCGCGGCAAGAAGAGTCAGAACAACTGACCCCAGAAAAACGGATTGAACGATCCGGCTCAAGTCAGGCATGGAGGCGAACCGCCATAATCCCCTGTAAAGACCGAAATACCAGAAAAAAGCAGCATACACCGGCAGGGCGATGAAGGTAAGCCACAAATAGCCTTGAAAAAACAGGCCCGGCACTTCATCAAGATTGAACCTGAACCAGTAAGACAACCAGAGGACAACCGGCACCCATAACAGGTCATGAATAAATGCTGCCCAGCGATTAAATAATATTCTTCTGATATATTTTTGCATCAAGGTGGTTTCCTGATAATTGCAACATAAGGAAAGTAATATTGACATTGATGAGTAATTCACAATTCAATGCCATTAACTTAACAGGGAGTTGCAGAGGGGACTAATTTTATTTTTCCTTTTCCAAAGCCGGGGACAGAATGATTTTCGCAAAAACCGCGAAAAAAATTCAGCCCCCCCCCTCAGTCTGGAAGAAAAATTAAATCTGTCTCCCGGCCTTAACTTAACATTGATTCACAATTGCTTAAATCACAAAAAAAATCATCTGTCAATTCCCGCTCCTATTTTCACTGCGGCAACGATAATCGGCATATACCCCGCAATGACAAATAAAAAAGCATACTGAGGCAAAAATGATGCCATAACCGCCATGGGCAGCAACCAGAAAATATTAACAAAGATTACTCCGACAGTAACTTTTCCGTGGGAATTGAAACGACGGGCAAGAATCTGGTAAACATGACTGCGATGCGCCACGTAAAAACGCTCTCCACGGTGAACCCGGACAAGCAGGGTTACGGTTGCATCTACAATAAAAATCCCGGCCAGTATGATCCAGCTCCAGATATTTACCATGCCTTTTTCAACGGAAAACAAGGCGAGCACGGTCAGAATATAGCCGAGAAAACCACTGCCTGCGTCACCAAGAAAGAGCTTTGCCGGAGGCCAGTTCAGGGCGAGAAAACCAAGGCAGCACGCAGCCAGAACCAGTAACAGTATAGCGATTGAGCTACCGCCGTTAAGTGAGACGAGAACAGCTCCGCTGACTGCCATGAAAATAGCTTCACAGGAGGCGAGACCGTCAATACCGTCCATGAAATTAAAAAGATTGAGCATCCATACCGTACCGATGACGATAGAACCTGAAACCAGAATAATCCCGATATCTGCAAGGCTTGAAGAAGAGAAAAGCCGACCCGAATCTTCCAGCCAGAAAAACAGCCACATTGCCGCGGCAAGATGAATCAGCAATCGCCATCCGGCCGGAATATGTTTTCTATCATTTGCAAAACCGGTCACGCCAACCAGTAGCCCCCCGACAAAAGCAGCCAAAAACAGAGGGTGCGATACCTGATCAGTTCCAGCCAGGAAAAGAAGTGCAAGACAAAATACCGCAACAATCGCAATGCCGCCCCCCTTGGGTGTGGGTTCGGAATGGGAGCTTCTGTTATTGGGGATATCAAGCAACCCTGCTTTCAGTGCGTAACGTCGAAAAAAAGAATTCAGAAGATAGGAGAGGGCCAGCGATGACACAATAAGAAAGAAAGCAAACATGAGTGTTTAATTCGCTCTACTGAGGTCAGTTTCTGTCTGTCCGTGAATAAAATTTGTGCACTTCATGGTTATTACCGGGGAGGAATACCATGCCAGCCAAGCACAGTTACCGTCTTTTCGGTATTAACTTCCAGGGAATCGCAGAGCCTGTCCACCAGGGGCTTTCTGCTCGTCATTGTGCCGGCCAGTCGCAATAAGGATACTGGAAAAGGGAACAACCGGGCTCGGCGGCCCGTTTTACCTGCCAGAAAACGAACCAGGTCGGGTGTCGAAAAGGGTACTCCGTCTGCAACGAGAAAAATTTCATTCGCCGCCGCAGGATGAACCAGAGTAATAGCTATTACGTCGCAGAGGTTGCCGATGCTTATCAAGTCACGCTTATTACGTATGGAAGCCAGAGGCAGTGGCACGCCCTTTTTAATGAGTCCCTGCAGACGGGCGAGATTGCCCTTCACCTCATCACCATAAACCAGAGGCGGCCTGACAATGACAACTTCAAGTCCCTGCCGGACTGCAATTTCGAGCAATCCCTGCTCCGCTTCATATTTTGAAACAGCATAGTCCCCAAGGGGGGCAGATTGATCAGCAGCAGTAAAGGGCCTGCCAAAAGTTCTCTCGCCATTGACCTTGATGGTGCTGACAAAAACGAATCTTTTCACCCCGGCACGCACTGCTTGCCGGGCCAACTGAAGGGTGCCGAGAACATTGACGCTGTGATAGGCCTGCCGGAGGTCATCTCCCTCTTCATCTCGCTGATGCACCCTGCCGGCCAGATGAACGACGAAATCACACCCGGCAAGAACAGTATCCAGCTGCTTTTCATTAGCCGGCAATGACAGGCTATGGCCATTGACCCAACCGGGAAGCGGCCCGTCATTGCTGCGCCGAGTGCCGCTGACGCCCACACCTCCCGCATGGAGATATTCGGCCAGATGCCGACCGACAAAGCCATTGACTCCTGTTATCAGAACTCTTTTTCCCGATAGCTTTGCGTAATTGGTGTCAGATTTCATTAGCAAGATTTATACCTCGACTTTCTCAACATAACATATCTCCTCCCGCCTGCCTCCTGAATTCTGACTCCTGCCTCCTTCCTTATCAACCAAACAGCTCGGGAACAAGATGCGTCACTCCGACAAGATGAATATCATCAACAATAGTACGCATAGCCGTCAATTCAGTCCGGCCTCCCGGAAAGGCGGCGCCCACCGGATTGGAGATCGAAAGATAAAAGGTTTCATCCCCTTCGATAAGATTGTCCGCCAGGGTCTGCACCCAGATTTTCGCCCAACGCTCGCCCTCTGCTAGGGTGAGGGTGCCTCTGGTCGGGATGTAGTCCTGTCCGGCAAGGGCGCTGCCATCGCGGGTGACAAAGTCAACGCTTGCCTGTTGCGTGGCGTTGGTCGACAGCTGCACCAAAAACCAGACTCCCTCCCCCTCCGCAACCTGCCGAGCCACTTCACCGTCATCCGGAGGTGTGTTGCTCTTCGTAACGGGCGTCTGGAGTTGTCCGGTTTCCTCCTCAATCCAGCGGAGGTAACTGCTTACACGGGTAGCTCCTCCGATGTCGCCCACCGAACTGTCGATCGCCTCGGTAAGATCTGCTGGCGCATACCGGGTGACAAAACTGTTAATGCCGGCAAGCAGCCGGTCGCCATTCTGCTCGATGAAGAGTCCCCCGCCGGAATCACCCGGCGTTAACATGGCCTCGCTCCCCCCCAGGCCGAGATGCGAACTGCCCAGCAGTTGTCCGAGGCTGTCATGGGCCGCTGTTCCGTCATCATAATCAAAACAGAGCTGGCAATCCAGACTCCCCTGCCAGCCGAACCGTTCAAGGGATGAGCCCAAGGCATCGATGGTGTTCTCCCCGACACGGCGGTTTACCTGCGATTCAAACAGTTCCTCACCGTAGATGTTCTGCGCCTGCCCATAGCCGACCGGAGTAACGGTTCTATTAAGCTCATCACTCCCGGAATAGAGGCCATAACGTTCCACCGCCATAGGCGCGGCCTGCTTCAGGGTGATCAGGGCCAGATCATGCCAGACCCCGGATTCGTTGATCAACCATCCGGGATACGCTGCAACGGACATGATCTCCCTCGCAAAAACGCCGCCAGCCGTTTCAAAAACCGCTACGCCGTTTTCAAGGTTGAAAGCATCGACCAAATGGGCAGCGGTAAGAAGATGCAGACCGGAGGCAAGCAACACGCCGGAACCACAAACCTGGCGGTCGTGAATATAGGCAACGCCGGTCCAGTCTGTGCCGGCGCTCAGACCCGCGCCGTCATACCGGCTGATTAGAGGTGCAAAACTCATATGTAACTCCCCGCTGCCACTAGATTTACTTCCGTACAATATGATACGTTAACAGCATAAGATTACTTCAGAACTCATGATGTCGTAACGCAATTTCAATGAGTTGCACTACCTCTCAGATTCAGACCTGTTACCAGTTTAACGAGTTGAACAAAAATAAGTTGGACAAAATTGCGCTCAGATTTGAGTCAGATTTGGATGCACCGATTGAACGCCCCATGGGCATTTGCTTCGCGGCACAAAACCGCAGGCATAGCAGGGCTAAGTCGAGGATTTTGTGATTGAGCTGCGGCCAAAGACCTCGGCACCCCCTTGTGGGGTGTGGCTCGAAGATGAGAGATAAGATGTTCAAGTTATTTTTGCTCGACTCCTAAATTCCTAAGCCGCCGCTTGCCGTCAACAGCAGCGAATCCGTTCGATTTCAATGTGCCGATCAGCGTTTTCAGGGTAAAGCCGCAATATGAGCCATGTAAAGTTTGTCGTGGCCGATGAAGTTGCGGTGGGAATAAACGATCAAGCATGGACCTTACAGCCCAGCTCGCTTTTCCTCTCCTGGAAATTTTCAAGGTAATAAGCGTAGTCTTCATCCCCGGCAAAAATCAGCTGCCGGTTATTACCCCGCTGGATGATGTGATATGGCATATTGTGAGGCTCAAAACGGGCGTATCGAGGCATGTAAAAAATATCAGAATAGCCGGGGAAAGTCAAAAAATAAATCCCCCTTTTGCTTACCGAATCGTCGCAAAAAAACCACTCCTTACCATTGCCAACTGGACGAAGAAAGCGGCCGAAAAATGCGCCGGCGCGCACAGCGCAGGATTCAGCGCCCAGACTCCTGCATTCTGAGTTCTAGTTTCTGTCTTCTGGATTCTTTCTCCTGAATTAAATATGGATGTCCCCCGGAACTCCCCCGACCCTACAGAAGAGTGTTATTTTCATTCCCCCCACAGGGTGGAAATTTGCGCCGCACAGAGACGATTCCCGAATGGCATGGTTTCAGTTCCGTCGTAAAGGATCACCCCAAGCTTGAACTGGTCTCCGGCAATGTTGGCAAGGCGTTTGAGGCCAAGCAGGTCGCTCTCTTTGACCGTGGCCGCTGACTTGATCTCCACCCCTACCAGTTGGCCTCCTGTGTTTTCGACGACGACGTCGACTTCGAATTGGTCGTGATCGCGGTAATAAAGCAACTGGTAGTCTCCGTCGGCGGTTGTGGCGTGCTTGAGCAGTTCCCCATAAACGAAGGTCTCCAGCACATTTCCAAATCGGCTGCGAACCTGCCCGGCCGTGGTGGGCGTCGAAGTACTGCCGGACCCACGCCGTGCCCGGCGCGGCGTGGTGTGCGAGACTATTTCGGGATAGCCGCCACGCAAGACAGCTTCGATCAACGCATCACCCACCGGTGGCGCAGAAACTTTGGGCAGATTTCCACCAAATGCACTGTCCAGCCAGTTGACCGTAGCACCATGGATCTCGCTTTGCGACAGGGGCAACAGCGTCAAGGTTTCCATCCGCCCGGCCAGTGAGTCGGCCACGGTGGGCAGCGCCAGCAAATTGGCCGATCCAGTGAGCAGAAAGCGGCCGGGGCTTCGATCTTCATCAACCGTTTTCTTCATGGCCAGCAGCAGTTGCGGGGCCCGCTGGATTTCACCGATAACCGCACGGTCCAGATTACGAATCATCCCAACCGGATCTTCCCTGGCCGCCAGCAGTGTCAGCTCATCGTCGTGTGTGAGATAGCGCAACCCCTGGTCAGCGATTTGACGTACCAATGTGGTCTTGCCTGCCTGTCGTGGGCTGGCGATCAGGACGACGGGATATCTACCAGTGCCTCAGCGACTCGCGCATGAATGTATGAAAACTCGCTACATAATAATATTCCTGCAGTACACTAATAGTGTATGTGTTAGCCGCTAATTCCACAGTCTGGTCTAAAGAAAAAAAACCAAATAAAAAGGACAAGATAAAGAAAATCCATTTTAATAAACATGCCTTTATTTTGAAAAATAGACTCACCCTGTGAGGATTATATCTGCCAAAACACGCAACATAATGACCCTATCGGTCGCAACTCCTCACTGCTTCCTTATTCACTCTCTAACAACTCTCCGGGATTTATTTGTCCGTAAAGCCGGTTTTACGCTGGCAATACCCTTCTCGCCAATTCCCGTAACACCTCATCCACCAGCGCGCATTTACTCGCCACGACCCACAAATCAAATGCGGTCGGCCGTCGTTTGCCGGCAACGGAAGCAAAACCGTTGTCGCGAAGGGTACCGATCAGCACCTTGAGCGTGAATCCGCAGTGATGCGCCATGAAAGGCTTATCGCGGCCGGTGAAAAGACGGTGAGAATAGACAATGTCAAAGGGTGTCACGGGACCTGCCGGCGAGGTATAAGCTGTTTCCAGAAGTTTATCTTCGGCGATCATCTGCGCGGCACTCTGAAGGTCGGGGCAGGTTATCACGGCAAAGCCCTCCGGCTTCAGCACTCGCAAAAATTCCGTGAGCGCGACTGGAATCTCATCCGGATAGAGATGTTCTATGTTGTGCGAAGAGTATATTGCATCCACACTCGCCGAGGTCACTTCCGACATTTCCAGCATCGTCCCGACAATGTCAGGTTCATTATTCGTGTCAATATCGAGACGCACTTCCCGCCATTCGGCAGACTGAAAGGCCGCCGGAATGCGAGCGCCACTCTTGGGATGGCCGGCACCGACATTCAGAAGAAGTTTGGGATTCATGATGTTAATTCACCACATTCAGTTGTCCGCGCCAGGTCATCGACGAGATTCCACAAAGTATCCTCAAAAGATTGGATGAATCCTTCTCTATCGCACAGGGGCGAAGCCATCATGCGCGCCCGCAGATTCAGCCGAATGTTTTGCAGCTTTTCCGGATTGCCGGCCAAATCGACGGCAATCCGCACATAGTCGACTTCGTCCGTTGCGGAGAGTTCCGGCAGACCAATTTCACAAAGCAAGGCATACGTCTGTCGGCACACCACCCTGCTCTGCGGCCACGTCACCACAGGAACCCCCATCCACAGGGATTCGCAGCTCGTCATGCCTCCACTGAATGGGAATGGATCCAGGGCAATGTCGATGTCGGCATATTCCTTGAGCAGATCGGCATGAAAAGATGCACCCCGCATCTCAATACGTTCAGGATCAATACCCAGCCGAGTGAAGTTGTCCGCGACCTTCTTACGCAAAGCTTTGTCTTGAAAAGTGCGCCATTTAAGGACAAGCCGGCTGTCTACCACATGCTGCAGTATCTTCGCCCAAAGAGAAAACACCATGTCATTATATTTTGCCGTATTGTTAAACGAACCGAATGTAATGTAATCTTTCCGAGCAGCAGGCAAAGGCGCCACCTCGGGCGCGAAAGGCATGGGAGAATAATAGAAGCGCCCACGCGGCAAACGAATAATCCGTTCAACAAACCGGGACTCCATTCCTTCAGGAGCATGCCAATCGTCAAGCAAAACAGCATCAATTACCGGCAGTCCGGTAGTGGCAAAATAGCCAAGCCAGCTTACCTGAACCGGCGCAGGGCGATGGGCGAACACCGTCAACCTGGACCCAGCGGTATGCCCGGAAAGATCAATCAGAACATCAATGTCGTCCTGCCGGATAAGATTTGCCAGAGCAGCATCGTCAAGATCGGCAACCTGGCGGAATTGACAGCTCTCTCGGACAACCTTGGTCACCCCGTCACTCACCTTTCCCGCGCTATAGGCAAATGCCGTGACACGCTCCCCATCATGACCGGCAATGATATCCTTTACAAAAAGGCCAACGGTGTGCTGACATAAGTCAGCGGAAACATAGCCGACCCTCAAAGGTCTCGCATGCAAGGAAGCCGAAATCGACGGCCGGGGAAGCAATCCTCCAGCGCGGCCGATAGCCCATTGGCCCCAAGAAGTTGCTTGTGACAGACGTTCAGCATCCGAGACCGCGGGATCGTACTCAAGTGAAACCAAGACATTGCGGCGGATAACAAGATTGTCCGGTAAACATGAAAGCAACTCGGAATACAATCGGCGTGATTCCGCATGGTCGCCGTTATCACGGGCGAGGTTGGCAAGATTCACCACCGGCCGTAAATCTTTGGGGGACAGTGTTCGCACACACTCAAAACATTGTTTTGCATTTGCTTGATAGCCGAAATTATAAAGCAAAACTCCGGTACTCAAAAGGGCCTCGGGATCGCGGCTGTTGTCGGCGATGATTTTCCGGCAGGCTGAAAGGAATTCAGGGAACTTAGCTGATTGGGCAAGAAATTGGGCTGATGTGAGATACATTTCCCAATGCGTTTTTTTCATGGGTATAAGGCTTGTAAAGGGGGCTGACACCTTTTTTCTTAGACGTCATTATCATTGCGCTTGCCAAGGTATTTCCCGCACCTGCTTTTTAATTCCGTGGCTGTAATTTCCATAATGCCACCTCCTATTTACCGTGAAAATAAAAAATCGCATAAAGATTACAGGTAGTAACAGTGTGTCCATAAAGCTTGACGGTCATTTGCTATAACTTGTTTTTTATCCGAAAATCCTTTCCCAAGCGCGTAGTGTATCCTGCAGTAAGAGCGGGCCTTGCCCGCGATAACGGAGTTTTGGCAATGCCAAAGGTCGCGGGCAAGGCCCGCTCCTACCCCGCGAACTTTCATGCTTTGTTGTTCCCGCTTGCGGAGATGGGGGTTAGCTCGTAAATACATTTTCATGCTCGGGGGTGACCTATTCCCCGGTCATGTATGTTTAGCCCCAATAACCAATTTAGCTAAACTAGTCAATAATGATGAGGTAGGAGTTCGCCGAAGCTGTGAGAGACTTGCCGAGCCGAATGAAGCCTTCAAAGAAAGGGATGGGGGTCACTGCCCAAAAACCACTACCAAATTAACATATTGATATTAGAAAGTTTTATTTATTTCTTGACAGGAGCTCTATAGGATGTCCCTTGTACCCCCTCTTTTTACTCACCCATCAGGCAAAATTTCCCGCCACAAAGGGAACCAGACTGACATTATTCACCGACCCAAGAATGGCAACCTGCGTTAATTCTGTTGCCTCAATAGTGGTGATGGAACTCTGATTAACAAGATACCAAACACTGGCGTCCCCGACAATATCGGCGGCAATAACCACGGCCTTCCCCCTGGTTTCCGGTGCGGCAAACGGTTGTCCTGCGCCAAATAGGGCGGCAATATCCGTCCCCGTGGTGAGACCGTCCCCGATAACGATGAGCACATCACCGTTCTCCCAAGCGACTTCAGCTGTGGTGCTGATGTCAACGGGGCTGATGTTGCCGGTGTTGGAGGCATTGAGAAAAGCGGAAAAATCGAGAATATCATCACCTCCGGCTGTAAAATTTTCAATCGTATCAACACCATTGACAACTGCCGTCGCCTCAAAGATATACGTGTCGGCTCCGTCCCCACCTGTCAGCACATCGTTGCCGCTGCCGCCACGAATGGTGTCTCCCGCCGAAGAAGCGACGTAATTTTCCGCGCTGCTCCCGCCGGTGAAACTGATAGACTTTGTGCCCGTCAGCGCCGATGCATCGATGGTACCCACATCTGCAAGACTGCCTTCGCTAAGGGAGTAATCAATGGCATTGATCTTGATCTCCTGATCCTGCAGGTCAATGGTCATGGTATAGGTCAACGCGCCGGAAAGAACAAGGTTCCCACTGCTTTCAACCAATGACGAGAGCAAGTCCAGCGAAGCCAGAGTGGTATCGACCTCGGCCTGACTGGCAGGGCTGCTCGTTACCCCGCTGATCCATTGATGAACCCCATTGTAAGCAGTAACATTATACGCCAGGGTTTCTGCGTCCGTATCTATGCCGACAGTGAACAAGTTCGCGGATGTCACCCGGTTCTGAATGGTCAGCAGAGCTTCGGCTCCGTTGTCGGGCAGCATCCCCCGATTCTGTGGAGTCCATTGAGGCGGCTGCCCATACGTGCCGTCGGCCGTAGGCATCAAAGCAAAATCGTTTATCATTGCATTGGCCAGCCCTTTGGTTTTGAGCCCACCAGACAGCAAATGCGTGAAATAATACTCATAGGCGGCCTCCGGCATGGCGGCGCTGGAATCTCCGGTCAGATTCTCGTATACCTCACCTACTAAATTCATATAATCGAGTCGAGAAGCCAACCCTGCTTCGTCATTGAGATAGCTGATCAGACCGGCTCTCCATACATTCCCGTTATTGCTTTCAAGCGCCTCTCCGTAAGTCGTCAACTCGGCCGGGGTAGCCGGCCTACCGACAGTAGCAATAAAATAACATTGAACTTTATTGTCGTAATTTGTTGCCATGATTTTGCTCTTATAAAATTAACATCCTCCGCTCGGTTCGAGGCGAAAAGAGCGAATTCCAATCTAGCAGCGGCTTCCTCTCATCTATTCGACAGGAGGGACGCAAAACTCAATTAAAATCGGAAGCCATCGAGTAAAAATTAGGGACACTTCCCCTTATTTTCTCAGGACTACACAGGCTTATCGGATGTACGCCATAGAACAAATATTACAGTAGAAATTATGGGGGAGTGTCCCTTGTTTCTGCCAGCAGTTTCAGATATGTCTGCCGATCTTCGTCATCGAAGAAGACTGTGGCGCGATTGTTACCGCGTTGCGTGATGTGATGGGGATAACCGGTAGCAACTACTATCCGTACGATTCGTAGCATAGTTAATCATACTGCAGGAATTATGGTGGAGCAACAGAAAATAGGGTGAAGTGGTGCGGGTTTTTCATGTTTTCCATGATTTTTGGTTTTTTTGGCATAGATTATCATCTCTATTAAAGTCCTATTGATAGTGTGATTACGCATACTGTGAAGAATATTAAGAAGGGGATTGCCATGCCAAACGTATCTGCCAATGATCTAAGGGAGATCGAAATTATAAAATTACCGTTTTAGGGGCGATTGTTATATCCCACCAGCGCAGAATAGGTGAGCGTTGTAGTCGTTGTTCAAGGTCTGATTTTTCGTCGCCACAAACCTTGACACCTTTTTCATATGGCACAT
>JAHILF010000142.1 GCA_018897105.1 Pseudomonadota bacterium | reverse complement strand
TTGAGCAAAACCGCAGGCGTAGCAGTGCTCCGGCGAGGATTTTGCGATTGAGGCGCAGCCAAAGATGGCCTGAAGACGGGATGCGTTATGGTATTTTGGCATTTTCCGAGTCCCTAAGAAGCTCCGGAATGTCTGGGCGGTGCGGTCGCGTCCTATCCAGAGCAGCCGTCTTTTTCCTGCGTCAAGCTGGTAAACCATGGTGACGAACTTCTCTTTGCCCTTTCGCCAGCAAATCTAATCGGCGCCGATTGCCATGATGCTGCTCAGGTCTCGATGCACGAGACCCCACTCGACCGCCATCTTCACCGAACGAACGACACTGTCCCAACTGGCATGAAACACCTCGGTAACCTCCTTCCAGCTCAGCCGTTTCGCCCAAGTGGCGAGGAACCAGGCGTAGGTGATTCGGATCAGGGGTCATATACCTCCCAATACTCGGATCATAATATCTTTGCCAGTTATAATGCAAGCCTGACTCCGCATCAAAATAACGCATCAAAATAATGGCCCTGGAAACGCAGGTTGTTGGTAATGGTCGACAAACAACAGCTGAGCCTGGCCTAAGGGCAGGTAGGCCGCCTCCCAGACCAGGGTGCCGATGCTGTCCACGATTTTCTGCAGGGTGCCCAAGTGGTCGTTGACGAAATAGAAAATCCCTGCCTGCGCTCCGTAAACCTTCATGGCCACAGGATCGCTGCCAAGGTTGATGTGATCCCTCAGCTCCGTCCCGTCGTCAGCGGTCTTGGTAATGAGATTGTTGTTTAGATTATAGACATAACAGGTGTCATGCCATCAGCCGTCTTTTTCACCCGCCTGCCCTGGGAGTCATAGGCATATTCAACCGACTGCAGCGCAAATAAATCCAGGACATTGCTGCCGAGGCCCTCTCCCTGGTCATGCCGCACCACTGACCAGGCAATGTGCGGGAACTGGCAAATGTTATTGAACG
Organism: Pseudomonadota bacterium; assembly: GCA_018897105.1. Classification (GTDB taxonomy): domain Bacteria; phylum Desulfobacterota; class Desulfobulbia; order Desulfobulbales; family SURF-16; genus SURF-16. Next base: position 9,455 of record JAHILF010000142.1, on the reverse strand, counting down.
CACTTTCATCATGTGCAGCGTGTGACTTATCGACATCGCCCATCTGCCGGAGGAGCTGACGGCCCATGGGCTATCCGCTGCCATGGGCGCCAATGTGAGCTCAGCCCATGATCTGCTTGACGCCCAGTCCATGCGCACGGCACTGGAGTGCAACGGGTATAACCACCTGGCCGCGGCCGCGAGCTCAGCATCCACAAGACCACCCTGTCCCACCGCATCAAAAAACTGGGGATCTCCCTTCCTGAACAGGACGGTCGCTCCGGCAAGGCCCACCTACAGTAGCAAATTCGCACCGCTATTTGCACCTGCAGTAGCCTACATGCAACTGCACCCGCACCTGCCCTGCTTCACATTTTATGTATTTTTACTATATTTACGGGTAATTAGAGTGTTTTTTTCCCATCGAACGATGCTGGCACGACAAATGCTCAGTTCATAAGCCAAAGGACGCATAGGGCTTCGGATGAGGAAAACGGCATTTGCATACTGGGACAATCGCATTGCGCCGGTCATGGAACATACGGTACTTAACCCGCAAAAGGGGCGACTGAAAACGATTAACGTGGAGTTTACCGATGAGAATAGCACGTGGTTTGAAAACTGCTGGGAGTCCGGTGATATTGAGATGATTACGGACTACAACAACGGGGAACTGCAGATCAAGGAGTACGGCTGGACCTATCCGGTAAGGATTCATGACACATCCCGAGCCGCCATCGGGTACAAGCAGAAACAGGCCAAAAAATTGCTGAGGCAAACACTGCGGGAGTAAGCGGGGAGCGCACAACCGTCCGGAGAAATTATAGTCGTCCTATGGGCTCCCTCTGTTTCTCCGGCCATTGATAAAAAAAGCTGGGTGATTCCCCCATCACCTTCGTACGTCCACAGCTCAGGGTAGTCAATATTCGGTTGTCATTCCTAGATATCGCCTGAACCATGTCGAATATCCAACTGCGAGCTCTGAAATATGTCTCAGTTTCATGATAAGTATATTGATCCGAAAACTTACGGAGTATGAAAAGTTTCATGTTATCAATAAGTTAATATCAGGAGAGGAAGATGAAAAAGGAAAGAATTTTCATAAAATTGTTTGGCAGCAGCCTGGTTGTGACAGCATTTATAACCATGGCAGGCACCGGTACATCCAGCGCTGGCACAGACATGGCAGCCATGATGGCTGAAGGTATTCCCTATGATTGTGCTGAGGTACAGAAATGTATTGCTGGCCCAAACGATAATCGGGCCGACACGGAAGCCTTAATGGCGGAGGGCATTGTTTATGCCGATTCTGTCGTTGCCGACGATGCAGTGCTGATTAAGCTGGATCACCGGCAATTGTTGCTGCAGAGCATGGAAGCATGCATTTGTGAAGATCCCACCTCATTGTTTGTTGAAAGTCAGATGGCCAGCTACAAAACACAGGCTCTTGAGTCAAAACCGGCAGCAGGAAGCGAGAAATAAATAGTCCGCCTGCATGTATCCACCTCGTCAATCGGTACTGGACAAGAGCCCGAAATAGGAATTCACGAAGAGTGCTAAACACACATGACCGGGGAATAGGTCACCCCCGTGCGTGAAAATGTATTTACGAGCTAAACTCATCTTTGATCCCCTGCGGATATGGAGTTGGTGCGACTGTTGCTGATGCCACCAGAAGGTCATGGTCATCATCTGCGGTGCGATCTCCGAGGGGGCCAGCCAATATGCTTGAAGCCGCCGGTTTTGAGTTACTACCTTTATTGCAGGGGATGTGCACCGGTGTACAGGCCCACTTTATTGAGGGCGATGCGGTCAGGTCGGAGTTCAAAATGCCGGGCTGCGGCAAGAATATCTGTTGCCGGGGCAAATTCTCCAGGGTCGGAAATAGGTAATTTTGTCGGTGCTCGTCGGCAGAAAAGGAGTCAAAGACGGCCTTTGACGACGAGTAATGGAATTTGTGATGAAAACGAAAGCAGTGCACCGTGCCGGAATTGTCCGAAAAACGGTTAGGGAAATCCTGAACACCGCGCAGTACGAGTGAATACATTCGAATGGAGGTATTAAAATGCCTGGAATGAATGGAAAAGGTCCTTTAGGGAATGGTCCGGCCAGTGGCAACCAACAAGGCGACTGCAGGCAACCGGTTACAAACGCTGCCGATCAAAGTCAGCCCGACCAGAGTAAAAATGCCGGTCAGGGACGTGGACTTGGTCAAGGTCGGGGAACGGGAAAGGGCCGTGGACTCGGTCAAGGTGGCGGAGCGGGTCAAGGCGGTCCAACTGGGCAGGGCCGAGGTCAGGGAAATCGCTGTCAGAGCGGCACGGGCCGTGGTGGCGGGCGGGGCCAAGGTGGTGGTGGCGGTAACCGCTGAGAATAGCCTGAGAGTGCCCGGTGATAAGAATGCAGGATATTATCCGATGACGCTATAATTACTCGTGAGTTCTTCTGTGACCCAAGGAATAAGGGCCGAACCCTCAGGCGGAGATGTTCTGCAACCACCTGAGGGGCGAATTTGAGTGGCAGAAACTCTGATAAAACTCGGCGAGCTATATGCCGAAACTGTTTGTATTTCCTATGATATCATCTGGAAAGGATAAGGGATAAGGGAAAGGATTGGTATTGCCCCGATCCTGTAACACATGCACAGTATGAGAAACACTTTAAAATACACCTCGATCATGGAGCGGAAGCAATCTGTGCCAAGATAGACGAAATTTTCAATGATTCCTTGTTAACCCAAGAGCAAAAAATAGCAAAGACGATGGATGTCCTTTATAAATCTCTGTCAAAAGCAAAATAAGCTCCGGTGTCGGGGATTCATCTGTATATATACGATACGCCTTCCAAGGCGATAGAGCAATTGAAACGGATTAGCGGCGAGATCGTATGAGAAGGGTTTCACTGACGGAGGCTGTTGTACACGGCTTGAAAGATGCCGAGATGCTTATTCCCTGGGGAATACGTGAGACGTCACAGATGAAAAAAGAAGGATTGCCACTCGTCCGATGATCGGTTACATGAAAACAGACGGCAAGTTTACCCGGAATTAGCTTCTGGACGAGCTGGCTGAGAATGGTATTTTTCAAAGACAACTATTAATGAAGAGGAACTCTTGACCATCTTATTTGTTGCAAAGGATTTTTCACGATTTTCCGCACTGGTGGCCAGGTTGCGGCGCGAGCATGAAGTCAAACTGGTACCTGCTGCACCCGGTGTCGCCGGACTTGAAAAGTTCAAGGGCAAGCCCATGGATGTGGTGATTGTCGATGAACAGCTCGACGATATGAGCGGCATCGATTTCGTCAAGCAGCTCGTTATGGTTAATCCGATGGTCAATACAGCGATTGTCGGCGACCTGTCGAAAAAGGATTTTCACGAGGCAACCGAGGGGATGGGCGTGCTGATGCAACTGCCTCTTCACCCGCAGGAACGTGATGCCGAGGCACTTCTCGCCATTCTTGAGAAGATATCGGGGTTACTCCAACCTAAAAAACAACAGGTTTCCCCATGATTATCAGCGTAGCCAGCGGCAAAGGTGGCACCGGCAAGACGACTATCTCGACCAATATGGCGCTTGCCCTGGGCAGCGGGGTAGAGTTTTTGGATTGCGATGTCGAAGAACCTAATGCCCATCTTTTTCTCAAACCGGTGATCGAGCGAACCGAACTGGTGACTACACCTATCCCGTTGGTGGATTTGGAAAAGTGCACCTATTGCCGCAAATGTTCAGCCATCTGTCGATTTAATGCCATTACGGTGGTTAGTCACAAAGTGCTTATTTTTCCGGAGCTCTGCCATAGTTGCGGCGGCTGCATGGTGGTCTGTCCCGAAGGGGCGATCACGGAAACCGGCCGGGAACTGGGCGAGATTAATTTCGGTGCGCGCAATGGTATCCGTTTTATCAACGGCCGGTTGCGGGTCGGTGAGTCCATGTCGCCACCCTTGATCAAGCGGGTGCGGTCCGAGGCTGATCCGGAAAAGGTGACGATTATCGACGCCCCGCCGGGCACGTCCTGTCCGGTGATTGCCGCCATGAACGGTGCGGATTTCGTTCTTATGGTGACCGAGCCCACCCCCTTTGGTTTGCACGATCTCAAACTGGCAGTGGAGACGGTGAAACTGCTGGGCATTCCCAGCGGACTGGTGGTCAACCGGTCGGATATCGGCGACCAGGAGGTGTTTGCCTATGCGGAGCGTGAGCAACTGCCGGTGCTGCTGACTATCCCTTTTGAGCGCCGCATCGCCGAGGCCTACTCCCAGGGTCGATCCATCGTTGAGGAGTTTCCGGAATGGAAAGAACGGTTTTGCGAGCTGTTTCATAAAATCGAAACGATCATCCAAAAGAGGAGCACAACGGTCTAATGCGGGAAATAGTCATCATCAGCGGCAAGGGCGGAACCGGCAAAACCAGCCTGACCGCAGCTTTTGCCGCTCTGGCAAAAAATAGTGTACTCTGCGACGCCGATGTCGACGCGGCTGACCTCCATCTGTTAATGCAGCCGGAAATCAGACAACAGACCGATTTTATGGGCGGCGGTATAGCAGTGATCAATCCCGACCTTTGCATCGGATGCGGCACGTGTATGGAGCTTTGCCGGTTCGAAGCCATCACCGACCGCTTCGAGGTCGATACCATCCGGTGCGAGGGTTGCGGTGTCTGTGTCGATTTCTGCCCGGAGAAGGCCATCGACTTTCCGACCAAGCGCTGTGGCGAGTGGTATCTCTCGGATACGCGCTTCGGACCCATGGTGCATGCCCGTCTGGGCATTGCCGAGGAGAATTCGGGGAAATTGGTCAGCCTGATACGCAAGGAAGTGCGGCAGCTGGCCGAAGAGCGAGGCGCGGACCTTGTCATCACCGACGGACCTCCGGGTATTGGTTGCCCGGTCATCGCTTCCATCGGTGGAGCCACGGCCCTGGTGATTGTAGTCGAGCCCACGGTTTCCGGTATACACGATATGGAACGGGTGGTGGAGTTGGCCGCCCATTTCCGGGTTCCGGGCATGGTGTGCGTCAATAAATGGGATCTCAATCCGGAGATGACCGAGGCCATCGAGCAGTTGGCAATCAAGCACAATGTTGCGGTTCTGGGTCGGGTGCCCTTTGATCCGGCGTTTACCCGATCCATGGTGGCAGGCAAGACCCTCTTCGAATACGGTGAACCCACGGCAACGCAGCAGCAGGTTCGGGATATCTGGGCAAAAATTATCAATTCACCTTCCATGAATCCTTTGGGGATCATGGATTTCAAATCAACGATTCAATAATGATGGAGAAACAAAAGGTATGACAATGGTACGCGTAGCAATCCCCTCTGAAGGGAATGGCGGTTTGGACGGTAAAAGAGCAGGGCATTTCGGGCATTGCGATGTCTTCACCTGTTTTGATGTGGAAGACGGGCAGATCAAGGAGATTTCGATTCTGGCTAACCAGGAGCATGTACAGGGCGGCTGTATGGTTCCGGTCAATCTGCTGGCAGAGGCCGGGGTCAATGCCTTGGTAGTCGGCGGTATCGGCATGCGGCCTCTGATGGGGTTCAAGCAGGTTGGTATCGAGGTATATCACGATGGTGAGCGAGTGGACATCCGGCCGGTGGTCGACGATTTCCTTGCCGGCAAATTGCCGATAATCAGCAATGAACAGGTTTGTGGCGGTGGTGGTGCCCATTGATCCGACATTTGCAATAACAAGGGAGACACTATGAAAGTTGCGGTAACATCGAAAGGAACCCTGCTGGAAAGTGAAGTCGACCCTCGCTTTGGCCGGGCATCGTACATTCTGATTGTCGACACCGATTCGCTTTCCTTTGAAGCGATGGACAACAGCGCCAATGTCAACGCCTTCAAAGGTGCGGGTATTCAGGCGGCGACCATGATCAGCGACAAGGGCGCCGAAGTCCTTATGACCGGATATTGCGGACCCAAGGCCTTTGCCACCCTGGAAGCTGCGGGGGTCAAGGTGGTCAGTGATATCTCCGGCAAGGTCCTGGATGCGGTAACAGCCATCAAGGAAGGCAAGGTAAGCTATTCAGCGACACCCAATAAAGATGGTCACTGGTAATCTCAATCTTGTTGAGGACGGCAGAAAAAGATAGTTGGGAGCCAGGCCGGTAATGGGCCTGGCTTCTTTTTGGGTGCCTCCGTGCAGGCGGGTTAAGATTGAAAAAGATAGCTTAAAACTTTGAGAAAACAATGAATGACAAACAATTTAATGCCGTGATAGACGGGATTCAGGAAAAGATTTTTCTCGAAACGCAACAAATCTATGGTGAGAAGGGATTTAACCGCTGGCGGAATCCTCAATTCAGCGGCAGGCTGGACAATGCCGATGCGTATGGGAGCATTACCGGAAAATGCGGCGATACCATGGAGATATTTCTCTGCTTTGATAACAATCGGGTTTGCAAGGCTTCTTCTCTGACCGATGGTTGTTTTTCCAGCAGGTTATGCGGCTCCTTTGCCGCCGAGCTGGCTATCGGCAAAAATCCCGAGGAACTGTTTAACCTGACCGGAGAAGACGTGCTGAAAGCGATCGGCACCTTTCCCGAGGAAGAGATGCATTGTGCCTATCTTGCCGTGAAAACTATGCAAGAGGCTGTCAATGCTTACATGGTCAAACAAGTGGGGCAGGAATGAAATTCAGGTGCGGCTGATTGGCTAGGTGAATAATTGGGTGAATTTAAACCATTCCTGAAAAGGAATGAGTAAAAGGGTTGCCGATCTCCAAGACGGATTCAGCCGTAAGAGATTTGGGTTCTCCTGGTCGATCAGGCTGACGAGATAATCATATAGCAGCCGGTCCCGAAACAGCGTGACCACGCGAGCTATCAAGTGTCATATTTCCTCCACATAAGACATGGGCTGAGCCGCCGGGAGAACGACAAAATAAGCTGCCGCGCTTTTGCGGTCGGCTAAACCGTTTAGATCGGCTTCGCTTATTCTACATAATATGCAATGCCTTCATAGTTATATTGAGGAAGTGTATTTTGGACGTTCTGCTTCTCAGTATCACTTGTTGTGTAGAAATGAGTCCCCGTTTGTGTGTTATAAAACCTATGTAACGCCTTTGTTCCTGGACTGCTCGTAGTATGAGCTTTATAAGCCTCTCCTTCAAAGCTGAAACCAGGGAAGTTGGCAAGGACATAATTCTTTTCTGCTTCTGAAATTGTATAAAAGTGTGTTCCGGTAACCGTGTTGTAAAACCTATACACGGGAGAAACGTCTGACGCACTACTGTCACTTGCTCCACAAAAAGCAGCACCTTCATAATTAAATTGAGGCAATGTATTGGTAACAAAATTCATTTCATCATAGGATGCTGTGTAGAAATGGGTGCCGGTTACTGTGTTGTAAAAGCGGTAAATTTCAATTGGTGATGGCCACACTATTTGGTCAACCCAACCCGCGTCAGATCCAATACTTTGATTTACATCCTTATAATATTTCCATGCAAGGGTATGTGTCCCCGATCCTACAGTATAGCGTTGCTGTGTCCAACCAACGTCACCACTAATCCTCCCTGTTTGCTCTACCCCGTCAACAAAGAAACTCAAAAAATCATAATTGCTCTCTGATGATACAGACCACCAGAAACTAATTATTCCAGGACCCGACACTATCGTTTGCATCAATGTGGCCTGACTGTTCCCAATAACCCCGCTCTGTGCCGCATCAACTCCATCATGTGTTGCCGCAGATTGTCCTGTCCAGTTGGCATTCCCGCTATTTGTTATGACCCACAAAGGTTGATCCACCGCATTCGGAAGCGATACAGCAGCAGGGATGAGATTGAATGTTGCTGTTACGCTCTTAACTCCACTCATGGTGACTGTGCAGGTGCTGCTGGTGTTCGTGCAAGCACCAGTCCAACCAGCGAACGTTGAACCGGAAGACGGAGTGGCGGTAAGCGTTACATAGGTGCCAATTGTGTAACTATCGCTACAATCAGTTCCACAGTTAATGCCTGAAGGGTCGCTCGTGACTGTGCCGACACCAGTACCATATTTTGTGATGGTGATGGGGAAAGTCAATACTATAGGTCCATAAAGTGCTGCAACACCGTTGATGTCGTCTTGCTGTGGGATGGTGTCATTGTCGGCATATGAATTCATAATAGTTGAAACGCCACTGTTTTCATGGCCCAGGCCAAGTGCATGCCCTAACTCATGGACGGCAACACGTTGGAAATCGTTTACCTCAAACCAAGGCCAAGACGACCATGAAGTCGAATAGACACTCCAAGGCTCATTGCTGTTGAAAACAATATCAGTCTGGGTGAGTGTTGCTCCAATATAAAACCAATGAGTCACGGCAAGGGTGGTACTTCCCCAAGCGTCCCCGCAAACTGTAGAGTCAAACCTTACTCCATTTCGAGAATCATATGAATTGCATGGGTCCGAATATGTCCCAAGAACGATATAAAAATCAAATATAGTGTAATAACCCCAATAATACATAGCCTCCTCAAAGGCGCTATCCCACAAGCCATTTTCGCCAGGAATATCTACGTAGAAAGTAGTAAAGGGCTGAGGCCACTTACTGCCATTCAGTTGGTATGCACAAGCCGTTGATGCGCAATTAAAGACCAGGAGCAATAACAGTCCGCCAAAAAGGATTATATTCTTGGCCCACTGTCTAAAATGATGACTCGAACCTTTACTCATTGCCCCTTCTCATCAGCTCATGCAAGGCATTCTTAAATTCATCTGCCGTCAAGCCTTTGGTATCCTTTTTCTTTTGCGCAAAGGAAAGACTCTGCGCCACTCCTGTACTGAGGGCTTGGATAGGCGCTACGTTCATCATCTGCTTGACTGGCATATCACTTGTCACCCCAGTGACAGGGTGTTCGTCGCTGGTCATAATCCTGTCCACACCTGAGTCGTCAGGTTCCACGATAAAATGCCCCTGGCTCCAGCCATACAATGGATGTACTTGCGCTCTGCTCAACGATTCAACAAAGTAAATCCCATGCTCATCCACTTGTGGATACTTCATGTCACTGACGGCCATGGTCACATCTCCAATCGTACCACCCATGAAGCTTAAAGTGATGGTGCCACTTGGGTATTCACCTTTAATGATCTCTTGTATCTCAAAAGTGACATAGGTATGGATACGTTTCTGGTCATTTTCTTTGGCCTCAATAGCGATCACTTTCCCTTCGAATACAAATTGACACTGCTGGAGCATTTCGTCTATGGAGACTTGACGAACACTTGCTGTATGGCCATAAGAAATAGGCATTAGAAACAGGGATGCCAAAATTGCCATAAATATTAGCGCGTTTTGTTTTCTTGTTTTCATTCGGTCTCCACTCTTGAAGCTTTCGTGTTCTCCCTAGCCTGGATTCCCATGTAGAGGGAGAGGCTAACGCAATATTCATCTAATAGCTCGATTTTGTTTGTATAATTCTAAATAGCGCTAGCTGTTTATTAAACATAAAAGAAGTTTCCACATTATTAAATTTAAAAAATAGCA
>JAHILF010000141.1 GCA_018897105.1 Pseudomonadota bacterium | reverse complement strand
TTAGTAACTACGCCAAGACTAATATAATCCGTGATGCGGGTGCCACTTGGAAGTTCTGCTACAGTGCGTGCCATATGCGGTCCTCCTGCTTGAGTTTGACAACAGGATACCACATAATTTAACTTAAGTGAACAGTATTGAACCTAAGCCCATCAAAATGAACATTCTGACTGCGAAGTAACGGGATTCCTGATAATTGATATACACTTGCCCCCCCCTTTTGGGGTCACCCCACTTCCAATTTTTGAGGCAAGATATTTTAATTTCTTAACCTCCCACTCCTCCGGCACCTGGCCCAACCACTCCACCCCGGAATCCTTGTACTTCGGATACGGTTTCATGGCTTGCGCTCCTTGCCCTTGGTCTCAATCTGCCGGGCCAGTTGCGCAAAGTCTTCCTCGTCGGCCTTTTGGGCTTCAAGCTGCAAGCGGTTCCGGTGAAAGCGGTCATACTCACTTTCCGCCAGTTCCTTGGCCATCTGGTGGGAAATTTTCCCGGCATGTTCCAGGATGTTGCGGTCATTCAGGGTCAGAAAGCCGTCCAGCTTGGCGATCCAGTCGGTCATGTGCATGGGATTGCGGCGCATGGCCTGGCCCTCGGCAAAGACCAGGTATTGTTCAACCAGGTTGTTCAGGGCCAGGAGTTCGTCTTCATTCAGGTAGTTCTTGGCCACCACCACATCCTGTTTGCGGATTTTGGGGCCGCGCCAGGATGTCAGGCCCATATTGGGCTTGGTGTGATCGGCCCGGTGGTGAATGATCTCGGCGGCGGTCTGGCCGGTTATGGCCCAGTGCATCTTGTTTTGCACGGTCTTGAAAAAGTTGATGCTGATGTCGAGCGTCGGGTCATAGTCAATGCTGGTAGCGTAAATATCGGTGATCTTCCTGTAGAACCGCTTTTCAGAGGTGCGAAAATCCTGAAGGGGGCGGAGCAGTTCATCAAAATAGTCAAAGGGCAGGTCCGGGTTTTTCAGCCGTTCGTCGTCCAGAACAAAGCCCTTGATGATAAACTCCTTGATATGGCGGGTGGCCCATTGCCGAAAACGGGTGGCGACATGGGACTTGATCCGGTAGCCCACCGAGATAATGGCATCAAGGCTGTAAAATGTGGTCTGGTATTTCTTGCCGTCGGCGGCAGTTGTAAAGAATTTCTTTACAACTGAATCCTCATTCAGCTCGCCTTCTTCAAAGATATTTCTGAGATGCTGACCGATATTCTGCTTGCTTGTCTGGAACAGTTCGGCCATGTGCTTCTGGGAGAGCCAGACGGTCTCATCCTGAAGCTGGACCTCAATCTTGGTCTGTCCGTCCTCGGACTGGTAGATCAAAATCTGAGAAGTTGTTTGCAGACCCTTTTCTTCGCTCATGCCAACACCTTTTTTTCAAGCTGGGCGGTTTCCTCTTCCAGCTTCAGGATGTCCGTCTTGATGTCGGCAAGAGGACGCAGGGACTTGAACTCATAGAAATACTTGGTGAAGTTGATCTCATAGCCGGTCTTGGTCTTGCTCTCGTCAATCCAGGCATCCGGGACATGGGGCCTTACCTCGCGGTCAAAGTATTCCGCAATGGTCTGCGGCACCAGGTTACCGTTTTCGCCCTTGCGCAGGAAGGGGATGTTCTCAGAATCACGCAACGAGCTGTCCGGCTTGGGGTTGCCCTGCTTGTCCTTGACGATCTTGCCCTTGTCATTTTTCAGGGGCCTTTCAACTGTTACCCGCCAGTAGCCGAAGAAGGCGTTGGGGAATATCTTACAGAACTCGTTTTCTTGAAAATCACCATAGATGGTGGTGATAAAGCCGATCCCCTTTTCATTACCATTTTCAGCAATGGCTTTGCGCTTGTTGCCAAGGCTGCGGGGCATCTTCTGCCAGAAACGATTGAAGGGGAGTTCGCCTTTCTTGACCAGTTCTTCATCCTTGGCGCCGGTGGCGTTGATAAGCTGAATCTTGCCCTTGCGCTCCGGGGCTTTCTGGTTGGAGAGTATCCAGACATAGGTTGAAATGCCGGTATTGTAAAAAAGCTGGTCCGGCAGGGCGATAACGGCCTCCAGCCAGTCGTTTTTAATGATCCATTTGCGGATGTCGCTTTCACCGCTTCCGGCCTGGCCGGTAAAAAGGGGTGAGCCGTTAAAGACAATGCCGATGCGGCTTCCGTCCCGTTTCATCTTGGAAATCATGTGAAGCAGAAAAAGAAAGGCCCCGTCATTGATCCGGGGCAACCCCGCACCAAAGCGTCCGGCAAAACGTTTTTCCTCGCTTTCTTTCTTGATGATCTTCTCAGCCTTTTTCCAGTCCACCCCAAAGGGCGGGTTGGAAAGCATGTAATCGAATCTTTCATTCTCCAGGCCGTCCACGGTAAAGGTGTTGCCGAACTTCATATTTGCCGGGTTCTGCCCCTTTATGAGCATGTCCGATTTGCAGATGGCGTATGACTCAGGGTTGATCTCCTGGCCGAAAACCTCCAGTTTTGCTTTGGAGTTAAAATCGTGCAGATAGCTTTCCGCCACCGACAGCATGCCGCCGGTTCCACAGGCCGGATCATACATGGTTTTGACCAGGCCCGGCTTGGTCAGCATGTCGCGGTCGGTAATAAACAGGACATTCACCATCAGCTTGATGACCTCGCGGGGGGTGAAATGCTCACCGGCGGTCTCGTTGGAAAGTTCGGCAAATTTGCGGATCAGTTCTTCAAAGACATAGCCCATCTGCATGGTTTCCATCCCGGAAAGGTCAATCTCTGCAAATGCCTTGACCACCTGGAAAAGAAGATCATTTCTTGGGTCATCCATCTTTTCTATCTGGGCCTCGAAACTGAAATACTCCAGGATCTCCCTGGCCCCGGCGGAAAAGCCGTTGATGAAGTTGCGCAGGTTGGCGGCAATATTGTCCGGATCGGCAATGAGCTTGGCAAAATCGTACTGGCTACGGTTGTGGAAATTGAATCCGGCCACTTTGTTCAGGGTGACATCTTTGGCACTGTCCGAGAGTTTTTCAATCTTGGGCAGGTAATCCAGCACCTTTTGCTTGGTCGGGGCCAGCACACAGTCCAGACGCCGTAAAACAGTCATGGGCAGAATCACCTTGCCGTAATCCGACTGCCTGTAGTCACCGCGTAGCAGGTCGGCGACTTTCCAGATCAAATTGGCCTTTTCCTTAAAGTCTATCATTCGTGTTATGTCCTTGGTGAATCCACAGAGAAAACGGGCGGCAATAAGCTGGTATTGTCATGCACATTGAGCAAATTACTTATTGAAGAGATATTCAGTTTATGTAACAGGGAGGTATATAATTCTCAAGAAAAATGGAGAATATCTTTATCGCGCAAAACAGAAGCCCCAAAGAATTTCCGGACACAAAACCCTGCAAATGGTGGCGCGGTATAGCCACCAGAACGGGGAGCATATTCAAGCGGCTATGGATGTGTTGGAAAAACGTTACAAAGCCGCTGGATGAACAGGCAAACAGGAAGACCTTTTTCTGACGCAATTACACAGGAATTACACAGACCAAAAAAACAAAGAAAAAGGGGTTACAGCAATCGCGCTATAACCCCTTTATTTTATTGGTGCCGGAGGTCGGGCTCGAACCGACATGACCTTGCGGTCGCGGGATTTTGAGTCCCGTGCGTCTACCAGTTTCACCACTCCGGCTTTTTTTATTTATGTGGGCGCTGCAGTCTGAAACTGCAACTCCTATTATTGAAGAGCAGAATGCGGCTCCGCAATGACCTTAAATATACTACTTCCTGTTAATTTTCAAGTGTTTTTGCCAGGGGGACAAATGAGAAAAACCGAGGACGGAAAAATTCCTCTCTCATCGCCACGGGCGGTGAACTTTTGAAGAGAAACATGGCAGGCAGCAAACTTCCGCCGGGCAGCCGGCTATTTCATCTTTGGCAGATACCCCGGAAAACCTGGCGCAGCACCGGATCACTCAATTTGGCGGACAGCTGCTCCTCATACTCATCCTGAGCAACCATCTCCTCCACCGGCGTATCGGCTAACTGGCCGGATGGGGTTTCAACGTTTTCCGCCACAAAGATGAAACTCTCGGGTTCCACCTGCAGCTTGCTGCCCCGCTTCTTGTTGAGCCAGCGGTCGCACTCGTCATGGGTGCCCACATAGAGCAGAAACAACTCGCTGTCCCTTTTCAGACTGATCAGCCGGTAGCCGCTGCCCAGGTCATATTTCAGACATTTTCTGACCCGCAGCTCCCCGCGTTTAGTGCGTTTGTTCATCATGGCCACCCACTGCCAGCCATCCACGGACAGCTGTCTGATGATCTCTGCGGCCCGCTCCGCGGCCTGGGCTCCCTTCTTATCAGCCTTATCCAACGCCTTCAGCTGTTTCTCGAAAAGAGGTGTTCGGTAAAGCGATAATTCCATGGCTCCTCACTTCTCCAAGGGCGGTTCACGAACCGCCCCTGCACAGCGCCCCTTATGTTGCGCGAGGGCGGGCATGAAACCCCCACTGCGGCGCCACCATTATTTTACGCTTTCCGCCGGGTATCCGGCGCCCTTCCAGGCAAAAATACCGCCGGGCTGGCGCAGCACATTCTTGTAGCCGAGCTTTTTGGCCCATTCGGCCCCGTTATGGCTGCGTGTGCACTTGACAAAGCCGCAGTAGACTACGATTGTCTTGTCCTTATCCGGGCCGAGCAGGGCGGCGTAATCTTCCATGGTCTTGCCGTCTGTCTCCTTGGTGTCCCATTCCGGCATATCCGGGATGGGAAAGAGAAACTGTTTGGCGCCGGGGATGTGTTCCTTTTTATAACTGGAATCATAGGGCATGGTATCAACAATGAGCATGTCCTTGCCGGAATCGATCATTTTCTTCAATTCCTCGGTGGAGATGACATCATAGCCGCCCCGCTGCACCTCCCGCACCAGCTTGATCGCTGCTGCCTCAGTCTCCACTTCCTGCTCGAATTTATTCTTGCCAAAGGCAAAGGCCTGCGATGAAAAGGCCAGCAGCATAACCAGCAGCGAAAGCACAATCAAAGTTTTACTCTTGCTCATTTCGTTCTCCTCATTTATTCATTTATTTCTGATAAACAGCCCCTGCCGGGCCTGTTTCGTTAACTGCGTTTGGCGCCACCAATAGAGATAGACAGCGCCCATCATCATGGCCATATCCCGCGCCAGCGAGCTGTGCAGACTGTTATAGACCTGGGTCTCAGCCGCTTCCGGGCCAAAACAGCCGCAATCAATATCAAGCCCGAGCCGGATGCCGTAGGAGAGCACAGCGATAAACAGCAGCAGCATAATAACCACCGCAGAAAGCGCCCCCCGCATGTCAAGCAGCAGCCCCAGAGCGGCAAGCAGTTCCACGGCAGGCAGTATGACGGCAACCGGCCAGACCAGGGTTTCCGGCAGCAGGCCGAAATCGTCAATCACCGCGCCGAACCCCTGCAGGTTGCCCAGCTTCATGATGCCGGCATAGAGGAAAAGCAGGCCAAGCAGACTACGGACCAGCAGATAGCCCCGGGATGAAATAAATATCCTCGGCAGGGCCGTCATGCCAGACCGGCCTGGATGGCCGCCCCCAGGGCGCCGACGATATCCGGCAATTCAGGGGACAGCACGGTGACCCCTTCCAGCCGTGCCTGCAGCAGTTTCACGATGCAGGGATTACGGGCCACACCGCCGGAAAAGACCAGGCAGTCGCCGTAACCCACCCTGTTCAGCATGCCGATCAGCCTGCTGACCACGGAGAGATGCACCCCCATGGCAATATCCCTGGCCGGCACCCCGCGGTTCTTCATGGAAATTACCTCGGACTCGGCAAACACCGTGCACATGGAGTTGATGGCCACGTCCTGCTCGGACTCCAGGGCGGCCGGACCGAACTCATCCAGGCTGTAACCCAGGGTGGCTGCCATGATTTCCAGAAAGCGGCCGGTTCCCGCGGCGCACTTGTCATTCATCTGGAAGTTGCTGACCCGGCCTGCCTCATCGAGAGCGATCACCTTGGAATCCTGGCCGCCGATATCGACAATGGTGCGGCAATCCGGGAAATAATATCTGGCCCCCAGGGCATGGGCCTTGATCTCGGTGATCACCTCATGGGCAAAATGCTTGTGGGCCAAGTGGCGTCCGTAGCCGGTGGCCACCACCCTGACCGGATCAAAGCCGGCCATCATCTCCTGCGACTGCCGGTGCGGATCAAAACCGCTCTCCCGGATCTGATGGCCGATAAGCCGGCCATCCTGGAGTGCGGCAATTTTGACGGTGCGGGAGCCCAGATCTACGCCGACAAACATCATCAGCCCCTGATCTGCTCCAGAAATGCCTCGATTCTGGTCTGCAGTTGCCCCACATCCTCGGGAGAATAATCGGACTCAATGGAGAGATAGGGGATGCCTTCCTGCTGGCAGGCCTCTTTGATCCTGATCTCCTCAATATTGTAGGTATGGCAGAACTGCAGGGAATAATGGAGAATTCCCTGGGCCGTGCTTTCCCGGTACTCTTTGATCACCTGGTCGATGCGCTCATCGTTGGGGGTAAAACAGGAGCAGTCTATCTTCATGTAGCGGTCGGTCAGCACATCGAGCTGGCTATCCATATCGCTGACGTTCTCGTCAATGAGATCCTTGAAATAGCGGCTGCCGATACAGCTCTCCTCGCCCACGATGACCGCGCCGGCGGTCTCCACCAGGTTGTGCACCTTCCAGTTGGGCAGGGCCATGGGCACGCCGGCCACCATCACCCGGGGAGCATCAGCAGGCATGACGCCTTCACCCTTTTTGACCCTCTCCTCCAGCTCATCGCACAGGGCATTTACTTTCTCGGCAAAACGCACCGGCTCATCATAAAAGGCGATCTGCTCAATGAGCAGGGCATCCTTGCCGCTGATGGGCGCCGGATTGTTGGCCCGCAGCCGGGTCAGCCGCTGCAGGGCCCGACGTTTGTTATTGATGACCTTGATGGCTGCTGCCAGATCATCGGCGGATATCTTTTTTCCGGAAACCCCCTCAACCTTGCGCTTGAACTCCTTCACCTCATCGAGCCACAGGTCCTTGTCCCGCTTGTTTTTCATCTGCGGGATCTCCATGACATGGGTGGGAACGAGTCTGTCCAGGATCTCCCAGGTCTTTTTCTTGGCATCGCAGGTGGTTTCGCCATAGACAAAATCAACCACCTGGAAATAGGGGCAGATTTTACCGGCCTTGAAGCCATAGGCTGACTTGACCATGGGGCAGATATTGCGGGGCAGAATCTTTTCCGCATCCGGGATGGAGCCTTGGGAGCCGCCGCACAATCCCACACAGATGCCGCCGGCAGCCACCACCACCTCCTCCGGGATATAGACACAGAAAGTGCCCACCACCGGCCGTCCCTCTTTTTTGGCGGCCACCAACTCCTGCACCCGGCCGCCATGGATCTCCGCAACCATGTTGTCAAAATAATCCATGCGGGTTGGCCGGTTCAGCTGGGAAAGATAGATGGAGGCATAGGCGCTGCCCAGCATCTGCCGCGCCTTGTCAAACCTTGCCACATCAACCCCCAGCTCCTGCCACATCTCCGGGTACGCCTTCACTTCAAAATCCGCCATGTTCCTGCTCCCTCCAAGCCATTCGGCTTCCTGTCAATTTTGCGCCTTTCCGTTATATGTATCCGACTTTTCAATAATAAATATCGCTATCAAGCATACTACAAAATATAAAGATTTCCCTATAAGTCAAATTGGAAATCTTGATTTAAAAATCTCGGGATATAGGGAAAGCGGATGACGGAAGGGTTGGGGCCAGGAGATGGGGGTTGTAAGGGGGTACCCCTTGTGGGTACCCTTGCGACAGCGGGCGGATCAGGGATTGAGATACACTTTCTGAAAGCGGTAGAAATAGTCGATGCCGGACCAGATGGTCAGAAAGAGGGCAGCGTAGAGGAGCACCAGGCCGATCTGGTACAGATAGGGAATGGGCAGCACCCCCTCGGGAAACATCAGGGTGCCCAGAGCGATGAGCTGGACCACGCTTTTCCATTTGCCCAGCCAGCTGGCGGCAATCACCAGGCCGGAGGAGGCGGCAACACCGCGCAGGCCGGTCACCACCAACTCCCGGGAGAGAATGACAAAGGCCACCCAGGCGGGCATCCTGCCCAGAGGAATCAACATGACCAGTACCGAGGCCACCAGCACCTTGTCAGCCAGCGGGTCCATCAGCTTGCCCAGCACCGATTCCACCTTGTATTTTCTGGCGATATAGCCGTCAGCCAGATCGGTCAGCGCGGCGGACAGATAGAGGCAAAACCCCAGCAGGCTGACCCAGGTCTCGGCGCCGGGGTAAAGACAGAAGAGCAGAAGCGGGGCGGCAACAAACCGGTAGCCTGTCAGAATATTAGGGACATGGGTATACTGACTCAAAGTATCAACACCTTAGCCACCGCCTCATCCTCCTGTTTCAGAGGAAGAAGCGACCTGATAGCGCCGGTAATGGCGCAGAACTCTTTCGACATATTCAATGGTCTCCGGAAAGTCCGGAATGCGGCCGATGCTTTTTACCGCTTCCGGGCCGGCATTATACGCCGCCAGAGCAAGATGCAGATCATCATCAAAGATATTCAGCATTTTTCGCAGATAGCGGGTGCCGCCGTTGATATTCTCCCGGGGATCAAAGGGGTCTGATACCCGCATATCCCTTGCCGTGCCGGGCATGAGCTGCATCAACCCCTGTGCCCCCTTGCAGGAGAGGGCCAGAGCGTCAAAATTCGACTCTGCCTTGATCACCGCCCGGATGAGCAGCGGATCAATCTGGTAGCGGCTGCCCACCGATTGGATATAATGCTCATATTCCCTCGGGTTGATATACCTTGGCGTAGGAGCCCGAAGCTGGCTGCGCGACAGGGTATTCACCTTGACGTAGCGGCGGTCATTGGGCACATTGGAAAAGTGTATCACCCCGTTTTCATCCACAAAAGTATACATGGTCGCAAATGAAACCGAAGGCAGCAACGCCCACAGCACCGCAATAATAATCCATGACCTCAACAAAGTAGACATGGATTTATTATAGTTCTAAAAAAATCTCCCGTCAGCTTACTTTTTTCTTTTTTCCCAATCTGCCAGAAATTTTTCCATGCCGAGGTCTGTCAGGGGATGTTTGGCCAGCTGGGCAATGACATTATAGGGGATGGTGGCGATATCCGCCCCGATGAGCGCAGCGTCAAGCACATGCACCGGGTTGCGGATGCTGGCCACGATCACTTCCGTCTGGTAACCGTAGTTGTCATAAATGGTCATGATATCACTGACCACATCCATGCCGGTCAAGGAGATATCATCAAGCCTGCCGACAAAGGGACTGACAAAGGTTGCTCCGGCTTTGGCGGCAAGCAGGGCCTGGGTAGCGGAAAAAACCAGGGTCACGTTGGTCTTGATCCCTTCTGCGGCAAACTGTTTGACCGCCTTGAGGCCTTCCGTGATCATCGGCACCTTGATGACAATGTTCTTGTGCAGGGAGGC
The DNA here is from genome assembly GCA_018897105.1 of Pseudomonadota bacterium. Classification (GTDB taxonomy): domain Bacteria; phylum Desulfobacterota; class Desulfobulbia; order Desulfobulbales; family SURF-16; genus SURF-16. The sequence goes on along the minus strand of JAHILF010000141.1, from coordinate 57,502 downwards.
AAGCTGCCGCCCCTCAACCAGCATGCCTTCCGCATCAAGACTGACCACCTCGGCGCTGATGGGACCATCCACTATGGCGCAGATTTCCTTCAAAATCTTTTCAAAAGGTTTCTTTTCCCTGGCAATGAGGGAAGGATTGGTGGTGACGCCATCAACCATGCCCATTTCCACACCTTTTTTAATCTCTTCAATATTGGCTGTATCAATAAAAAACTTCATTGTTGTTCTCCTTTACCCGCTAAAAAAGTTTGGCAGCACTTTTCACTGCAGAAATAGTAAGTTTTGCCGTCTTTGGCAGCCCGAATCGCCTGCTTCTGCGGCACATAGGTATGGCAGACCGGATCTTCCACCAACACATCCTGGACGGCGGTGGAACTGGGGGAGACAGGCCGGGGTGGCATCTTCTCCTTTTTCTTGCCGGCAAAAAGCAGCCGGTAGAGGATATAGCACAGTGCTGCCAGAATAATGATACGTAAAGGACTCATGTTTTCTCCCAGAAGATCTGCGTCACCCCGGTTTGCCGGACAAGCCTCTGCAGCATGTCAAGCGATGTCAGGCGCAGGACGGGATGAACGTGCAACGGCGCCACCGCAGCAAGAGGGGCAAGCACAAAACGCCGGTTGGCGATTTCAGGATGTGGCAGGGTGAGCGAGCTGGTTTTGCTCACCAGATCGTCATAATAAAGCAGATCAAGATCCACCGTCCGGTCCCTGCCCTTCTGCCGGTCTCGTCCCAGCTCGGCTTCGATCCCCATCATCTTTTCAAGGAGATCCTGCGGCGCAAGACCGGTTTCCAGCAGACCCACGGCGTTGGTGAACAATTGATCGCTCTCCATGCCCACCGGTTCAGTCAAAAAGGGCGGTGAAAGGGCCACAGCCCGTCCCGCCTCTTCCTGCAGCCTTTGCCAGGCGGCAAGCAGATTTCTTTGCCCGTCGCCCAGGTTGGAGCCGAGTCCGATAAAGGCATGGGCCACTAGATTCCCCTCCTGCCGACGACGGTCATGACCGCACCGGATTGGTCAAGGCGCCGAACGGCCCGATGGCGATGCTTACCGTATCGCCAACCGGCAGTTGTCCCACTCCTGCCGGCGTACCGGTGGTGATCACATCACCGGGTAGAAGGGGCATAATCCCGGAGATATAAAGCTGATCAGTTCGGCCACCGAGCGGATCATGGCAGCTGTACTGGCCTGCTGTCGCTGAGTGTCGTTGAACATACTCGTCAGCTGTAGAATGGCAGCTTTTAGAGATCGCCAAGCTCCAGCACATCGAACATGTTGTACTTGCCGTTAGCCTTGCCGGCGATCCAGGCCGCGGCCACTGCTGCGCCCCGGGCAAAATTGTCGCGACTGTGAGCCCGATGGGTCAGCTCAATCCGCTCACCGGGCCCGGCAAAATAGACCGTGTGCTCGCCGACGATATCCCCGCCACGGATGGTCTGGATGCCTATCTCCTCTTTGGTCCGCTCGCCGATGATGCCGTTTCGCTCAAAAACTCCGACTTTCTGCAAATCGCGGCCCACACCGAGGGCAGCCATCTCGCCAAGCTTTAAGGCCGTGCCGCTGGGGGCGTCCTTTTTCATCCGGTGGTGGGCCTCGACAATCTCAATGTCATAATCATTGCCCAGGATGGCAGCCACCTTCTGGGTGATTTTAAACAGCACATTGACTCCCACCGCCATATTGGGCGCCTGGACAATGGGAATGTCTTTGGCAAGCTCTTTCAGTTCAGCCAGATTCTCCTGACTCAGCCCAGTGGTGCCGATGACCATGGCCTTTTTATGCTGGGCGGCGATCCTGGCAAAACCCATGGTGGCCGCATGAAAGGTGAAGTCAATAATCACGTCGCACTGATCGATCACTGCCGACAGATCAGGCGCGATGAGGGCACCCACCGGGCCATATCCACCCACCTCTCCGATATCCTTCCCCACTGCGGGATTGCCGGCCTGCTCAAAACCGCCGACAAGCTGCAGTGCGGGATTCTGGGTCACCATGTAACCAACCCGCTTTCCCATCCGACCGGAAGCTCCGGCAACAATGACTTTTGTCATATCTTTTTCTCCATTTGGCAAAAAACAATTATGATGAACTCGCCAAAAGTCTTTTTTAACCACAGAGCGCACAGAGATTACAGAGAAATATTTTTACTACAGTCAGTCAGCTTATGGGCTCTGTGCTCTGTGTGGTAAATTTTCAGTTTTTACGAATCCATCAATTATATCATATTCATTTCTTTCAGCACGGCCTTCATGCGGTTCATGGGCTCTTCACCCATGTGCCACAACGGCTGGCGCGGAGCACCGGATTTAATTTTGCCCATCAGCTCCAGCGCCTTCTTGGCCGGAACCGGATTGGTATCATAGAACATGGCGCCCATGAGCGGGAAAAGCCGGTATTGAATCTCCCGGGCCTTGGCCACGTCCCCTGCCAGGCCAGCGTTCATCAGGTCGGACATGCCCTTGGGATGCACATTGGAGGTGACGGAAATCACGCCGGTACCGCCGAGCAGCACCAGAGACAGGGAGGTGAAATCATCACCGGACAGAACGGCGAAATCCTTGGGGCAGCGCCGGATGACATCACAGGCCCGGTTCATATCTCCGGTAGCCTCTTTGATGCCCACAATGTTGTCCACCTCCGCGCAGCGGGCCACGGTGGTGGCGGCCATGTCAATGGCGGTGCGGGAGGGAACATTATAGAGAATCAGGGGAAGCTCCACCGCCTCGGCCACGGTCTTGAAATGCTGGTACAGACCTTCCTGGGACGGCTTGTTGTAATAGGGCGTAATGACCAGAGCACCCGCTGCCCCGGCCTCTTTGGCATGCCTGGTCAGCTCGATGGTTTCCGAGGTGGAGTTGGAACCGGTGCCGGCCAGGACCGGGACCCGGCCATTGACCGTCTTGATGGTCAGCTCAACCACCCTACGATGCTCGGCATGGCTCAAGGTAGCTGACTCCCCGGTGGTTCCGCACGGTACGATGCCGTGAGTACCGTTACTGATCTGAAACTCAATGAGATCCTTCAAGCCCTGCTCATCAAGCTGCCCATCAATAAATGGTGTCACTATGGCCACGAAGGCTCCTCGAAACGGCGTCATATTTCCCTCCTCTGATTGTAGACAATCATCTTATAATTTCCCGATCACCTTGCTATTCCAGTCTCTGACATTGCGCAAGCCCATGACGGGCTGACTCCAGGCGCTCAAGGTCGGACAGTTCCAACACCTGTCGCGGGCTCTGAACGATTCAATCCCTCGGCCTCATGCAAGTCGTTACTCTACTCGCACCGGCTTTCCGCGTCACGATTGACCGAAATGACATGGCAATCAATATACATTCTCTCTTCGCTTACAGCATGGCCTCGGCGCTCAACTGCCCTTCATAGATAAAATGCGCCGGGCCCTCAAGAAAAACTTTCGATATTTTCCCCTCATCCTCCAGGGTAAAGTGAATGGTAAGCACCTCTCCGCCGGAGGTGGTCACCTTTACCGGAGCGCTGACCAGCCCGAGCACTCCGCCGATCACCGCCGAGGCCACCGCCCCCGTGCCACAGGCCATGGTCTCATCCTCAACGCCTCTTTCATAAGTGCGGACATGGAGAGTATCCGGCCCCAGTACCTCAACGAAATTGGCATTGGCCCCGGCAGGCTGAAAAAGCTCGTGAAAACGAATGGAGGCCCCCCAGGCCTTGACCGGCGTGCCGTGGTTGCCATCAACAAAACAGACTGCATGAGGTACCCCGGTATTAAGGAAATGCACCTTGCGGGCTTCACCATCCAGCACCACCTCATGGTTAAGGGCCAGCTTCTCCGGCGGCGTCATGGCAAGCTTGACCCCTATGCCCTTGATCTCAGCGTGGATGATACCGGCAGCAGTCAAAAAACTCATATTGGCTGGGGCAATGCCCTTACTGTGGGCGAAACGGGCCGCGCAGCGGGCGCCGTTACCGCACATCTCGGCCTCGCTGCCGTCAGCATTGTAAAAATGCCAGCAAAAATCCGCCCTGTCGGAATTTTCAATCAGGATCAGGCCATCGGCACCCGCTGAAAACTTGCGCCGGCAGACCGCTTTGGCAAAGGCGCTCATTTCCTCTTTGACCATAAATGGTTTTCGATGGTCAATGATGATGAAATCATTGCCCGTGCCGCTCATCTTGGTAAATGCCACGAGAAAATTCATAATCTTTTCTTAAAGTTCTGACTCTGTTTTGCCTCTGTGGAAGCCGGCAGCAAGTATGCAGAAATCAGAATAACTGATTTTTTTATCTTTACATCATCTTTCTGACTGGCAAATGCTGTCTTCCCAGGGAAAACAGACTTCCGCTAGGCATACAATTTTTTTTATTTCAATTGGTTACAATAAGGCAGAATGCCGAGTTTTTTTTAATGGTGCCTTAAGGGATCATCTCGCCGGCAATCAGGGAATCATAGGTCTCCCGTTGGCGGATCACGTGAAAGTCCTCGCCATCCACCAGCACCTCGGGCACCCGGGGCCGGGAGTTATAATTGGATGACATGCTGAAGCCATAGGCCCCGGCACTCATGACAGCCAGCAGATCGCCCCGCTGACACACCGGCACCTTCTTGCCCCTGGAGAGGAAATCACCGCTCTCGCAGATGGGACCGACCACGTCTGCCAGTTCCTCATCATCATTTTTACGGACAACAGGCCTGACGGCATGATGGGCGTCATAGAGGCTGGGCCGGGCCAGATCGTTCATGCCGGCATCGACAATCACAAATTTTTTCCCGCCCTGTTTGGTATACAGCACCCTGGTCACCAGAATCCCGGCATTGCCCACGATCACCCGGCCCGGTTCAAGAATCAATGTACAATCCAGCCCATTCATCTCCCGCTCAAGGGCTGCGGCATAGGCTGCGGGCAAAGGCGGTTCCTCATCGCTGTAACGAATGCCCACGCCGCCTCCCAGATCAACACAGGAAACGGAGATGCCGGCCTGCCTGAGACGCTCGATAAAAAGCTTTACCTTTTGCAGGGATTCGACAAAAGGTGATACATCGGTGAGTTGTGACCCGATATGACAGCTTACGCCGATAATCTCAATATTTTTCATCTTGCGTGCGGCAAGATAGGAATCAAGCGCATCCTGGATAGGGATCCCGAACTTGTTTTTGGCCAGCCCGGTGGAGATATAGGCATGGGTTTTCGGGTCCACATCCGGGTTAACCCGGAAGGAAACCGGCGCCGTCACGCCGAGGGCAGCGGCGACCTGCTGCAGGGTCTCCAGTTCCTGGTGTGATTCCACGTTGAGCATCAGGATTTTCGACTCCAGGGCAAAACGCATTTCGTCTTCAGTTTTGCCTACCCCGGAGTAGACGATTTTCTGCGGGTCAATGCCCGCCTTCAAGGCACGAAAAAGCTCTCCGCCGGAAACAATATCAGCCCCGCCCCCGAGCTTGCCGAAGAGATTGAGCAAGGCGATGTTTGAGCAGGCCTTGGTGGCAAAACAGGTGATATGCGGCAGGGTGAAAGCGCCGTCAAAGGCCTGGAAATGCCGGGTCAGGGTGGCGGTGCTATAGAGGTAAAACGGAGTGCCCACCGCAGCGGCAATATCGGCAACCGGGACTTCCTCACAGAAAAGGACATCATTATTGTATTGAAAATGATTCATTGCTTCACAGAAAAATTAAAATTTTGATCAGTTGGCAGAGCTGCCGAAAAAAATTATCGCGCAAATTCCACTTCCCGTGAAAAAGCACTCTCATTGGGCGGCACCGCGTCATCAATGGCAGTCACGGCATAGTACAGGATCGCCTTGCCCGGCGGCAGATTGCGGTCGGTGAAAGAAAAGGAGGACCTGTCCGCCTCGCCTACCAGCACCATTTCCTTGTCACCGCCCTCTCGCCGGTATATGCGGAAACCGGCCACTCCCTGCTGGGCGATGTTTTCCCAGAGAATCTTCACTCCGTCACCGATTGCCACGATGGTGAATTTCTCCGGCGGTACAGGAGGAATCACATCCCGGGCCATGCCTGCTATCACCTCACTTGGCGCTCCGGGCAAATCAGTGTCATCGACCGTGCGCACCGCCCTCACCCGGTAAAAATACTTCCGGCCGTTTGCCAGCCCCTGGTCAATATAGGAAAGGCCATCAACCGGCTCGCCGATTTTGGCAAATTCGCGCCCTTTAATGCTGCGGCAGACCTGATAACGCACCGGTTCGGTAATCGGGCTGCCGTCATACAGAGCGTTCACCGGCTGCCAGCTCAGAATCAGCCGCTGGTCGGCAACCTGCAGAGTCAGCCCGATTGGCGGTGGCAGCGGGGTCTCCCACCAGAAGGAAACTTTGCTTGAATCATCGCTGACAATATTCCAGCCCGAACCGGACACCACCTTATAGGTATAGCGGTAATGATTTTTTAAGTCAGTATCCCTGTAGGTCACTTTTGCGCCGGGTTGAAGTCCGGTAGCACTCAGGTTGATCTCCAGATCATACTGCACAGGGCAGTCCGGGCAGAAATCTTCCGCAGCAGTCTCGCTTTTATAGAGTGTAAATGTCCTGATGTTATCTATTTTTTCGCCTGATTCGGCAAAAGAGGGATAGGTCCAGCTCAAGGTAGCCCCCTGATCCTCAAGGGTGCGGCTCAAATCGGAAATCGGCACCGGGATGGCGGCCTGGGGAGGAATCGGCAGAGTTTTTCTCCCGCAGCCGGCAAACAGCAGCAGAAAACAACAAAGCACTATGGCATACCCGTATCGGTTCATCACTTATATCCCCAGTTCCCTTTCCGCCTTCTCCAGAGCCTCCTTCACTCTGACGCTGGAGGTGCCGCCGGTGGAGCCTCGGCTGTCAACCGAACCTTTTACGGTCAGCACGGCAAAAACATCCTCATTGATCGCCTCGGAAAATTGCCGCAGTTCATCCAAGGTAAGCTCGATCAATTCCTTTTTCTTTTTCACGCAGTAGGCCACGGTCTGCCCGACAATGGCATGGGCCTGACGGAAGGGCACGTTTTTAAGCACCAGATAATCAGCCAGATCCGTTGCCGTCATATAGCCTGTCTGGGTGGCATCCTCCAGGCGGGCCGTATTGAACTTCATGTTGGCCAGCAGCTCGGCGGTAATCGCCAGCCCCTGGGAAACGGTATCCAGGGTATCGAAGATCGGCTCCTTATCCTCCTGCAGATCGCGGTTATAGGTGAGCGGCAGGCCTTTCAGCATGGTGATCAGCGACATCAGGTTGCCCACCACCCGCCCGGTTTTACCACGGATCAGTTCAGGGATATCAGGGTTTTTCTTCTGCGGCATGATACTACTGCCGGTGCAGAAACTGTCGGCCAGGGAGACAAAATCGAATTCACTGCTTGACCAGAGCACCAGCTCCTCGGACAGGCGGCTCAGATGCAGCTGGATCAGGGTGCAGGCGGAAACAAACTCCACCGCGAAATCACGATCGCCCACCGTGTCCATGCTGTTGGCGCTGACCTCGGGAAAACCAAGCTCCGAGGCGACAAACTCCCGGTCAATGGGTAGCCCGGTGCCGGCCAGGGCCGCGGCACCCAGGGGCAGCACGTTGATTCTTTTGGCACAATCGCGCAGGCGTTCCTGATCGCGGCCGAACATCTCATAATAGGCCAGCATATGATGGGAAATCAGCACCGGCTGGGCTCGCTGCATATGGGTATAGCCGGGCATCACCGCGCCGAGGTATCGCCTGGCAAGCTTGACAAAGGAGAGCCTCACCCCGGCCAGCAGCTCCACCAATCGGTCGGTCTCCTCCCGCAGATAGAGGCGCAGGTCAAGATTGATCTGATCGTTTCTGCTGCGGGCCGTGTGCAGTCTGGCCCCGGCCGGGCCAATCCTGTCCGCCAGGGCCTTTTCGATATTCATATGAATATCTTCAAGTTCCGGCCTGAAGACAAAAACACCCTGTTCGATTTCCTGCTCGATCTCGGCCAGACCCTTGGCGATCTGTTCTCCTTCCTCGGCAGTGATCAGCCCCTGCCTGACCAACATTTTCGCATGGGCCTGACTGCCGGCGATATCCTGCCGAAAGAGCCTGCAGTCATAATGAATGGATGCGGTAAAGGCCTCCACCGATGCGGCTGTTTTCTCGGAGAAACGTCCTCCCCACATTTTTTTTTCGTTGCTCATATTAGTCTTACTGGTCTTATTAGTCCGACTGGTCGGACTGATCAAGTCTTCATATCATTCTGGAGTAGGAGCGGGCCATGCCCGCGACCCTCTGCTATTGTGGAAACCCTTATCGCGGGCATGGCCCGCTCCTACTCCTGTGATCTTATTTTGTCAAATTCATCTGACCAACAGGACCAATCGGACCAGTTAGACCAGTTGGACTAATCAGACTTTCTTCAAGGCCTGCATGGTCATGCGCAGGGCATTGAGCTTGATAAAACCACCGGCATCCGCCTGGGTATAGACCGCATCCTCCTCGAAAGTGGCAAAGCTCGCCTGGTACAGTGACTGGTCCGACTTGCGCCCCACCGGAATGCAGTTGCCCTTGTAGAGTTTCAGCCGGACAACGCCGCTCACCGTTTCCTGGGCCGTATCCATGGTCTTCTGCAACAGCTTCATCTCAGGGGAGAACCAGAAGCCGTTATAGATGAGTTCGGAATAGCGGGGTACCAGACTGTCCCGGATCTTCATCACCTCCCGGTCAAGGGTGATGGTTTCCAGATCCCGATGGGCAATGCGCAGAATGGTGCCGCCGGGAGTTTCATAGACGCCGCGGGATTTCATGCCGACAAAACGGTTTTCCACCAGGTCAAGACGGCCGATGCCGTTCACCCCGCCCAGTTTATTCAAACGGCCCAGCATGGCCGCAGGGGATAATCTTTCGCCGTCGATGGCCACCGGATTGCCCTGCTCAAAGGTGAGCTCAATATAGGTTGGCTTGTCAGGTGCCTTCTCCGGCGAGCGGGTCAGCTTGAACATCGACTCCTCCGGTTCATTCCACGGGTCCTCCAGGATGCCCCCTTCAAAACTGATATGCAGCAGGTTTTCATCGGAGCTGTAGGGCTTCTCCTTGGTCACCGGGATGGGAATGCCGTGTTTCTCCGCGTAGGCGATCAGCTTGGTCCTGGAATTGAGCGCCCACATACGCCAGGGAGCGATGATGGTCAGCCGGGGATCAATGCCCAGATAGGCCATTTCAAAGCGAACCTGATCATTACCCTTACCGGTGGCGCCATGGCTCACCGCATCCGCCTGCTCCTCATGGGCAATCCGCACCTGCTCCTTGGCGATCACCGGCCGGGCCAGGGAGGTGCCCAACAGATAGGAGCCTTCATAAATGGCATTGGCCCGATAGGCGGCAAAGACGTAGTCACGGACAAATTCTTCTTTCAGGTCAGAAACAATGACCTTTTCGGCGCCGGTTGCCAGGCCTTTCTGCCGCACCTTATCCCAGTCCTCTTCCTGGCCGATATCAGCGGCATAGGCCACCACCGGGCACTGATACTCCTCCTTGAGCCATTTCAGGATTACGGAGGTGTCGAGCCCGCCGGAATAGGCCAGAACGATTTTTTTAACTTCCCCTGCCATGCAAGACTCCTTTAACCTTCTGCCAATATATGTATTTCTAAGATAGCCTTATGAATATGCATCTTGTTTTCCGCCTGGTCGAAAGCGCAGCACTGCGGGCCTTCCAGCACATCATCGGTAATCTCCTCGCCCCGATGGGCGGGCAGACAGTGCAGCACCGTGGCACCGGGGCTGGCTGCGGCAAGAAGCTCTCCATTGACCTGATAAGACTGGAATACCGCCACCCTTTCATCCTGTTCATGCTCCTGGCCCATGCTGGCCCAGACGTCACAGTTGATCACATCCGCATCACGCACCGCTGCAACCGGATCTCTGAGGAGCGTGATCGGCTTTACCGCCTCTTTGACGGCTGCAGCCAGGATCTTCGGGTCAGGGTCATAACCTTGGGGGCAGGCCAGTTTCAGCTCAAATCCCAAACGGCAGGCCGCCTGGATCCAGGTGTTGGCCATATTGTTGCCGTCCCCGACCCAGGCGATTTTCAGCTTGCCGATCTCGCCTTTGAACTCCTCCACGGTCATAATGTCACTTAAGACCTGGCAGGGATGGAAAAGATCGGTCAGGGCATTGATCACCGGCACCGTGGAGTAGCGGCCGAGCTCTTCAACCACCTCCTGGCCGAAGGTGCGCACCACCATGGCGTTGACATAGCGGGCCATCACCCTGGCCATATCCTTGAGCGGTTCATTGCGGGCCAGTTGGGTATCGCGTCCGGAGAGATAGATGACCTGCCCGCCCAGACCATACATGGCAGATTCAAACGAGACGCGGGTCCGGGTTGACGGCTTTTCAAAGATCAGGCCGATGACCTTGCCGTCAAGCTGATGGTGACGGATGCCCTCCCGGGCTTCCCTTTTCAGCTGCAGAGCCCTCCTGATATAGGAGTAAAGCTGCTGCTTATCAAAATCCCAAAGGCTCAAAAGATGATTTGACATAATAATCCACACAAAATACATGAACCAGAGAGCCCACAGACTTCGCAGAAAAGCACATCTCGCACTCTGCCAACTCTGTGGGCTCCAAGGCTCGTTTTCTATTGACGAGAAGCTGTAATCAAAGAACTAAAGCGTTAATCAATACAAAAAAAGTATCTCTTTGGGAAGTCTTTTTTCCCGGTTGAGCCCCCTTTTGCAATTCCCGTTTTTACAGCGCCCCTAAAACATCATGCAGCCGGTCGACCATTTCATCAATCTGGCTTTCACTGACCACCAGGGGCGGGATGAAACGCAGGGCCACTCCTCCAGCAAAATTGGCCAACACGCCTTTGCCAAAAAGACTTTTTATCATATCAGCCCCCAGGGAGGCACCGCGGCTGGTCAGCACCAGCCCCTGGATAAGCCCCATGCCTCTCACCCCGGTGGCCAGATCAGGGAATTGCTCCGCCAGCCCCTGCAGCCGTCCGGCAAGATATTCACCTTTGCGGTTTACGGCGGCCAGAAAGCCATCGGCCAGCATGGTTTTCATCACCGTTACTGCAGCGGCGCAGGCCACTGGATTGCCCCCGAAGGTGGAGGCATGATCTCCAGGAGAAAAAGAAGCGGCAACCTCCTGCCTGGCCAGCATGGCGCCGATGGGGAGTCCGTTGCCCAGGGCCTTGGCCAAGGTCATGATGTCAGGCTCGATACCGAAATGCTCATAGGCAAAAAGGGTGCCGGTTCGGCCCATGCCCACCTGCACCTCATCAAAAATAAGCACCAGCCCGTGCCGGTCACAGAGTTCTCTGATACCCTGCAGATACTCCTGCGGCAGCGGCCGTACCCCTCCCTCACCCTGCAGGGGTTCACAGAGGATGCCGCAGGTTTTGGCGCTTATCATTTTTCCCAGGGCCGCCAGATCGCCAAAGGGGGCATGGACAAAACCCTCGGGCAGCGGCTCAAAACCCTTGTGAAATTTGGCCTGTCCGGTGGCGGCCATCGTAGCCAGGGTCCGGCCGTGGAACGAGCCCTCCAGCGAAATAATCTCATAGCGCCCGGGCCCCCCATGCTTGCGGGCGAGCTTGATGGCTCCCTCATTGACTTCGGCCCCGCTGTTGGCGAGAAAAACCCGGTCGGCAAAACTGTGGGCCACCAGCAGTTCGGCAAGCTCTGTCTGCGGCAGGGTATAGTAGAGATTTGAGACATGGACAAGTTTGCCGGCTTGGGCGACAATGGCCTCGGTCACTGCCGGGTGGCAGTGCCCCAGACTGCAGACCGCGATGCCGGAGACAAAATCCAGATACTCCTTGCCCGTATCATCCTTCAGCACGCAGCCCTTTCCCTCCACCATCACCGCAGGAAAACGGCCGTAGGTATTCATGAAAAGGCTGTCGCTTTTTTCCATAATGTTTGTCATCATCTTTTTCCTATGATGGATTGTCATTCTGCGGTAGGCGCGGGCCATGCCCGCGATCTCTGGCATGACCGAAACATCATTATCGCGGGCATGGCCCGCGCCTACCCCGCGAAACTTTCAGCAGCAAAACGGCGTCACCGTTCCAACACAGTAGATCGGATTTTTCGCGACGCCATCCTACCGAATGATCTCCGTGCCGATACCCTCCCGGGTAAACATCTCCAGCAGAATGGCGTGTTTGAGCCGGCCGTCAACGATATGGGCCTTGCCCACCCCCTGGGCCAGGGCATCCTGGCAGCATTTAATCTTGGGAATCATCCCGCCCACCGCCACGCCGGAGGCAATCATCTCATCCGCCTCACGGCTCGTCATGGAGGCAACCAGATTGCCCTCGCGGTCAAGCACCCCTTCCACATCGGTGAGCAGAATCAGCTTTTCCGCTTTCATATGAGAGGCCACTGCTCCGGCCACCAGATCCGCGTTGATATTATAGGATCCACCGTCCTCGCCAACCCCGACCGGGGCAATGACCGGGATAAAATCCTTACTGTCCAGAGTGTTGAGCACCTCGGGGTTAACCTGGGTGACCTCCCCTACACGGCCCAGGTCGATTAATTCCGGCGGAGCGTTTTCCGCCATGCTCTTCATGACCTGCATTTTTCTGGCCTTGATCAGGTCACCGTCGCGGCCGGAAAGCCCAATGGCCTTGCCGCCGTGAAAATTGATGAGACCGACGATCTCCTTATTCACCTTGCCCACCAGCACCATCTCCACCACATCCATGGTCTCGCCATCGGTGACCCGCATCCCCTGAATGTAGTTTGACTGGATGTTCATCTTCTGCAGAAACTTGTTGATCTGCGGGCCTCCGCCATGCACCACGATGGGATTGATGCCGATGTATTTCATTAAAATGATGTCAAGGGCAAAATTCTTTTTCAGCTCCTCGTCAACCATGGCATGCCCGCCATATTTAATGACAACGGTCTTCTTATAAAACTCCTTGATGTAAGGAAGCGATTCAATGAGGATATTGGCCTTTTCTATACTTTTACTTTTGTCCATAATAATCTAAAAACGTTAAATTTTACGGCGTGGCAAAAAGTCGATATCGCTGTCTGGCAAGACGTCAGTTATCCGGTCGTCCCAAGTCCCTACATATTGACCTATTGCGCAACCATTAGGCTTACAGGTGAGCAATGCAAGTAACAATTATGACATTTATTACATTATCGCCGCAGCCGAAGCAAAGGAAAAGCGATCGAATCCGCTTCTTATGCAATATTAAAGCCTATCTTGTTTCCCTTCTTTACTTTTTTTCTTTCACCCAGTATTATTCGAGTTAATAGACTATGCTGCCACAATGAATCACAAAAGCGGCATGGGGAAATCAAATATGAAAACAATGACCACCATGCTCAGAAAACTCTTTCTCATATGCCTTATTGTATCCGGCACAGCCCTGCCGGCCCAGCACATCTTCGCCCAGGAGCTCAAGGCGGATGAGCCCATCCATGTTGAGGCTGACCGCATGGTTTCCAAGCAGAAGGAAAATGCCGTCATTTTTACCGGCAACGTGGATGCAAAACAGGGAGAACTTACCATTCATTCCGACGAAATGACAGTCTACCACCAGAATCAACCAGCCGCCACAGGGGCCAAGCAGGAAGGCCCCCAGAAAATCCAGAAGCTCTATGCTGACGGCAATGTGAAAATTGTTCAGGAGAATCTGGTGGCCACAGGAAACCACATGGAATTTTTTGCTGATCAGCGAAAAGTGCTGCTGACAGGTGACACCAAAGTGTGGCAGGACAACAACCTGGTGACCGGCGAGAAGGTTATGCTTGATCTCAATACCGGGACCACAGTGGTTGAACCGGACAAAAACAACGGCGGCCGGGTAAAGGCCTTTTTTTATCCTGAAAATCAGTGATGGCAGTTCTAGAAGCCAGAAATATCGTCAAGTCATACAAGAACAGGCGGGTTGTCGATGGTATCAGCCTGCAGGTGGACAGCGGTAAGGTGATCGGCATGCTGGGGCCGAACGGCGCCGGTAAAACAACATCCTTTTATGCCATTGCCGGTTTTGTCCGGCCGGATGCCGGGCAGGTGCTGCTTGACGGCAAAGATATCACCTCCCTGCCGATCCACAAAAGGGCACTGAACGGCATTTCTTATCTGGCCCAGGAACCGTCGATTTTTAAAAAGCTGACGGTTGAGGAAAATGTCCGAATTATCCTGGAACCGCTGGGCGTGGCGAAAAAAGAAATCGATCGACGGATCAGCCAGCTCATGCAGGAGCTGAAAATCGACTATCTGGCCAAAAATAAAGGCCACGGGTTATCCGGCGGCGAGAGGCGGCGGGTGGAAATCATGCGGGCGCTTGCCACCAATCCACGTTTTATTCTGCTTGATGAACCTTTTGCCGGCATTGATCCTTTATCGGTGGCGGACCTGCAGGTCATCATCAAGGAGTTGAAAGAAAAGGGTCTTGGCGTACTGATATCGGACCATAATGTCAGGGAAACCCTAGCCGTCTGCGATTTTGCCTATATTGTCAACAACGGCAGAACCCTGACCAGCGGGGTGGCGGAAGAAATCGTCAATTGCGAAGAGGCCCGCCGTATGTATCTGGGCCACGATTTTGTAATGTGATGGCAAATAACCGGCAATGCTATTATAATGAAAATAAAGTCAAAAAAAGAAAGAAAAGGCTTAAACTGAACGCAATATGTCATTCCTGGAATTAAAACAAAGTCTTAAGCTCGCGCAGCAGCTGGTTATGACGCCCCAGTTGCAGCAGGCCATCAAGCTGCTCCAGCTCTCCCGCCTGGAACTGGTGGACACCATTCAGCACGAGATTGAACAGAATCCGCTGCTGGAGGAGGAAATTCCCGGAAGCCTGGCAGATACTGACTCCGGTCAGGATATTGAGGCTCCGCCCGAAAGCGCGATACCGCCAGCCACGGAAAAAACCAGCGAAGTCACCCTGGGAGAAAATGCGTCAACCTTGACGGAAATCGACTGGTCTGACTATGCCAATGAATACGAAAGCGGCGGGGCCTATAAGCCGCGCGAATCAGCCGGAGAAGACCAGCCTTCGCGCTTTGACATTCTCACCCAGACTCCGGACCTGCATAGCCATCTGAGCTGGCAGCTCAACCTCTCCAAGGTTACGGACGAAGAAAGAAAGGTCGGTTTTTATATCCTTGGCAATCTGGACCACGACGGTTTTCTCAAGGTAAGCGAAGAGGAGATCGTCGAAGAATCCGGTTGTGATCCGCAAATTGCAAAAGACATGATCGATCTGATCCAGGATATGGATCCCTCGGGCGTGGGTGCTCGTAATGTCAAGGAATCGCTGTTGTTGCAGCTGAAAAGGCTCGGCCTGGAGAACTCCCTGCCGGCAAGAATCGTGCAGGATCATATCCATTTTCTGGAAACAAAAAATTACGGCGCAATCAGCAAGGCCACCAGACAGCCGATAAACGATGTACTCACCGCCGTGAAAATTATCGTCGGCCTTGACCCCCATCCGGGCCGGGTTTACTCTGATGAGTCGCCGCAATACATTCTGCCGGATGTCTTTATCCAGAAGGTTGATGATGAATATGTCATCATGCTTAATGATGAAGGGTTGCCCCGCCTGAAGATTAGCAGCTACTACAAAGAGATCCTTAAGGCGAAAAGAGGCCAGCAGGACGCAACCAAAGACTACATCCAGGAAAAGCTCAAATCAGCTGCCTGGCTCATCAAAAGCATTCATCAGCGGCAGCGCACCATCTACAAAGTTGTTGAGAGCATCCTGAAGTTTCAGCTCGACTTTTTCGAAAAAGGAGTGGCCTATCTTAAACCGCTGGTGCTCCGGGATGTGGCGGAAGACATCGAAATGCACGAATCCACCATCAGCCGCGTTACCACCAATAAATACGTCCATACACCCCAGGGAATTTTTGAACTGAAATATTTCTTCACCTCCTCCATCGAACGAAAGGACGGCGGCGACTCGCTTTCATCGGAAAGCATCAAGGAGCGCATCCGCCACATCGTTCAGGGGGAGAATCCGGACAAACCGATGAGCGACAAGGCCCTTTCCGAAATATTTCAAAAGGAAGGCATCCAGCTTGCTCGCCGGACAGTGGCAAAATACCGTGAGCAGCTCAGCATTCTCTCTTCCAAATTCCGCAAACGGCCCAACCTGAACTGATCCCTGACGCAATATCGTGATTCACACCATAACTGAGAACAGAATAACCCCTTTCATGCGGGCCACCACAAAGAAGGAGGCTCTGCACGAACTTGCGGAGCTGATGCACGCAGCCTGCCCATCCTGCGGCAGCACAAAAGATATTGCCACCATCCTCGCCGAAAGAGAACAGATCGGCTCAACCGGCATTGGGGAAGCCATAGCCATTCCCCACGGGAAAATGGCTGGTCTTTCCCAGATAGAGATCTGCTTCGGCAGAAGCATTCCCGGTATTGCCTTCGCCTCTGCCGACAATAAACCTGTTCACTTCATTTTTCTGCTGCTTGCCCCGCTGGATTCATCCGGCCCCTATCTCAAGGCCCTGTCCCGGCTTGCCCGCTTTCTCAAAAGCCCCCATACCCGTTCCCGCCTGCTCCATGCGGAGAGCGCCCATGAAATCGCCAACATCTTTGCCGAAACCAGTGCATTCACATAAACTGCAGATCATCATCATCACCGGTCTGGCCGGCGCCGGGAAAAGCACCGCACTGAACGCCTTTGAGGATATGGGCTATTACGCCATTGACAATCTGCCCGTCTTTCTCCTCAAGGAACTGCAGGCCAAGGCAGGGAGCGAACACCTGCCAAACAGAAAAGTTGCGCTGGTCATGGACTGCCGTGACCCCTCCTTCCTCCCCTCCTTTACCCCTGTTGTGACGCAAACCATCAGCTGCATTGACAAGGAAATTCTTTTTCTGGACTGCGATGAGGAGGTTCTGCTCAGGAGATTCAGCCAGCTGCGCCGTCAGCATCCCCTGGCAACCGAGGGCACGATCCGTGAGGCCATCATCAAGGAAAAGAGGACCCTGCCGCCTCTGCTCTCCCAGGCTACCAGGGTTATCGATACCTCCAGGATCACCCCCCATGAACTGGCAAGACAGCTGCGCAAAATTTACGGTAATCAGGACGCTGCAGACCGATTTGTGATGAACCTCATGTCGTTCGGCTTCAAACATGGCCCTCCGGCTGAAACGGACATCATCTGGGATGTGCGCTTCCTGCCTAATCCCTATTTTGTTCCGGAACTGAAACCCTTTACCGGACTGGACGAACGGGTGGCGCAATATGTATTGGAGAACGAGACAAACCGACGTTTTTTTGCCCTGCTCGAACCAATGCTTGAATTTCTCATCCCACAGTACAGAAAGGAAGGTAAGGCCCAGCTAACCATCGGCATAGGCTGCACCGGCGGCAAACACCGTTCCGTGGCCGTGGTCGAGATGTTGAAACAGTTTCTCTCGCGCCAAAATGTTAAACTCTTCGTCGATCATCGCGACATTGACAAGGCCTGAATCGGCTGCCCCCCCCGGACTAGACTAAAAAAACGCGCATCAAAGCCTGATTACATCACCGTTAGCTACCGGAATGGAGCGGAAATGGGCCAGGGGCCTGCCGCTATAGTGCAGGATAAGGCAGCGAGCCACAATCAGATGGGTGACCAGCAGCACCCGCCGACCACAATCCCGCAACCTGATCTGTTCCGCCGAGCATACCGCTCGACGCTGCACATCTGCCAGCATCGAGCAACCCTCCACCCGCAAACTCTCCGGCGATTCTTGCCAGGTCGGATACTGACTGCAGAACCGTTGCCGGATCTCCTCCTTGGTCAAGCCCTCCCAATAGGGCAGACTGATATCGTTCAAGCCTGCTTCCAGCGCAAAGGGAATATCGCGCACCCCGAATAAAATCTCCGCCGACTGCATGGTCCTTGGCAAAGGTCCGGCATAAATGGCGGCCAGACCGATTTCCTGCAATTTACTCCCCACCTCTCTGATCTACCTGATCCCATCGGCATGCAGTGGTTCATCGGTTCGCCCGGCAAACCTGTCCTCCCTGTTGGCCCGGGTTAGCCATGCCGTATAATGTAGATGGTTGCTTTCATTGTCACACCGGGGAAAAAAATGGCTTCGTATTTATGGCACTTGCGGGTATTTATGCCCCTTGCGGGTAAAAAATCCTGGCGCAAAATTTTCGCAACGATAAATCAGCAAGTTATCATGCACTGTACGCCTGTCGAGGGTGGTTTTCGCCCTCAAGGGGGATAAATACGAGACAGTCAAAAAAACTTGCCAATACTTTCTCATTCAGGGTAAGTTCATTGACTATTTTGAAAAAAAAATTTAACGTGCGCCCAATCGAAACAGACGTCACTGACCGATCTTTCATTATCCGTGCTCAACCTCTCTCTTTCACGGTCTGTTAAATTCATAACACCGCCCATTGAGAAATCCGCACGGCAACATAGTAACAGGATTATTCAACATGACAACCGCTCCCTTCCGTTTCCCTCTGATCCCCATTCTTCTCTTTTTTGCCATTCTTGCAGGAAATGTTTCCGCTGCTGAGGAAACCGCCAAGCAATCCATTGCCATTCTCCCTTTTACGGTAAATTCCACCAAGGACATATCCTATCTGCAGGCCGGCATCCGCAACATGCTGTCCAGTCGCCTGGCTGCCGATACCGGTCTCAGCATCACTGACCAGTCCCGGGTTGACCAGCAGACTAAGGCAGCCGGTGATATCAAACAGCAAAACCTGCTGATCCAGCTCGGGAATACCCTGCAGACCGATTATCTGTTGAGCGGCACCATCACCGCCATCGGCCAGAGTCTCAGTCTGGATGCCCAGCTTTATCCTGTAAAGGACCCGGGCAAACCGGTTGAGTCCTTTTATGCCTCAGCCCCAACCGAAGATGATATCATCGCTGCGGTGGACAGCCTGGCCTGGGACATTGCCGAGAAATCCTTCGGCAAGCAGCGTCCTGTACAAAAATATCCGCAACAGGCACAAATACCCCCCACCGCAGGCATGCCCATGCAGGGCATGCAACCCACCGCATTACCCACCGGTGAACCACAGGGTGATCCGGCATACAGGTCGGCTCATCCGGACCGCCAATTCATGGGCAACTACCAGGGTGGCAATTATGGTGGAGGCTCTCCCATCCTCTACCCCACGGCAATCACCAGCGCCTTTGGTTTCACCAAAACCCAGAACTTTGATTACGCAATGCAAGGGTTTGATACCGGCGACATTGACGGGGACGGCGAACAGGACGTTGCCATCGCCTCCAAAAATAAGATTTACGCTTATCACCTGATGGATAACCGCCTGGTGCCCTTCGGTGAAATAGAATTCCAGGGCCGTTATAAAATCATTTCCCTGGATCTTGCCGATCTGAACGGCAACGGCAAGGCGGAAATTTATGTAACGGGGGTTGACTGGATCACCCCCAACTCAATGGGGCTGGAATGGCAGGGAAAGGAATTCGATTATCTCTTTAAGAACGAACGCTGGTATGTGAGAACCATTTATATCCCAGGGCCGGGCAAGATGCTGATCGGCCAGAAAGCGGAAATCAATGAAGCCTTTGCCCGCGGCATCTACCAACTGCGGGTGGACGGCAATATCCTCCAGCAGGAAGAGAAACTTTCTGTGCCCGCTTCTCTCAACCTCTATGATTTTGCCCTGGCCGACCTGGATGGAGACGGGAAAACCGAGGTCATTGCTTTCGACGAGTATGACAAACTGAAGGTTTTGCAGACAGGCGGCAAGCAGCTCTGGAAAAGTGATGACAACTTCGGCGGCAGTCTGGTCTATGTGGGCGGCGAGAACCCCACAGCCAAAAGCGATAAAAACATGCTGGAAACCAGGGTAAAGGAGAGGATCTACATCCATTCCCGCATCCTTGTCCAGGATGTCAACAATGACACCCAGCCCGATATCGTCCTCAACAAAAATCTATCAACCGCCTCACGCGTTCTTAAAAACATGAAGAATTATCCGAGCGGCGAGATCCATGCCCTTGCCTGGAACGGCATCGGTTTGACCGATCTGTGGCGGACAAGAAAGATCGACGGATACGTGGCATCTTATCAGCTTGACCGCGATCCGGGAAACAAGGATCTGGCCACCCTTTTTGTCGGCATCATCACCAACACCGGCTGGCTGGACATCTTCTCGGCCAGCGACAGCACGGTGCTCATGTATCCGCTTGATCTGCGCAAAGCAGAGTCCCAGGATCAGAATGTTCAGCAGGGATATCAATACATGGGCAAGTAATAATGCCCAACAGGCACTTTCTTGTTCTTCCTTTGATGCGCCGTCTGGTCCACGGCGCATTTCTCCTCTTCTGCCTGTTTATCGGCTTCCGGTTTTACCAATTTTATCAATGGGCGGTTGCCGGCGGCAACTATACGCCAAGGCCTCCCTCAGTGGAGGCCTTCCTGCCCATCGGCGCCCTGGTGAGCCTGAAGCAGTTCCTCCTTACCGGGCAATATGACCCACTTCATCCTGCCGGACTTACCATTTTCACTGCCGCCCTTGTCCTGGCTTTTCTGTTCCGCAAAGGATTCTGCGGCTGGGTATGCCCGGTGGGCTTCACCTCTGAGCTGCTTCATTGCCTGACCAACAGGGCGACCGGCCACCTCCGCCGCAGCAAAAGGCCCTATCTTCTGCGCCTTCCCCAATGGCTTGACTACCCACTGCCGCTGCTCAAATACCTGCTCCTCGGTTTTTTCCTCTACCTCATCCTCTGGAAGATGGATCTCGCCGCCCTGGAAAATTTCAGCCGTTCCCCTTACAGCATCACCACCGATGCCCGGATGCTATTCTTTTTTCTCCATCCCTCAGTTCTTGCCCTGGGCATCATGACTTGCCTGGTGATATTGTCCATTGTGCTGCGCAACTTCTGGTGCCGTTATCTCTGTCCATACGGAGCCCTGCTCGGTCTGCTTGCCCTGGCAGGCCCGCTGCAGGTTACCCGGGACCAGAAAAAATGCATTGATTGCAAAAAGTGCGAGGATATCTGCCCCGCGGCAATCAAAATTACGGCCAAAAAAAAATTGATCAGCCCGGAATGCATTGGCTGCCTGGAGTGTGTGGCCCGCTGCCCCCAGGAAGACTGCTTAACCCTGACCGCTCTTTTCACAAAAAAACTTTCCCCCTTTCTTCTACCATGTGGTTTGCTGAGCCTCTTCTTTACCTTCTGGCTTGCCGCAAAATATACCGGCCACTGGCAGTCATCCCTAACGGATGATGTTTTCAAGCATTTTTATCAGATGATCCATCGCTGAATATTAGACTCTTCATCTGCAGATAGCGTGTACCCTGCGGCGCTCATTTTGACTCATCATCCATAAAAAAGGCCACAGCGCACAGTTCCCCAACACTGTGCAGCCGTGGCCGTCATCAAGAAATAAAAGTAAAAATCAGTTTTCTGTCAAATGGTTTCTCTTCCTTTTTTACGGACAATGAAAACCCTCTATTACGGGCATTATCAAACCTTACAGATTGTAACCAATTTCGCTGTGCTGCGTAATATCAAGGCCCTGCACCTCATCATCCTTGTCTACCCGCAGGCCGACAACCCGATCAATGACCTTGAGTATGATAAAGGTGACGGTCATTGAGTAACCGATGGTAATAAAGGCATCCATGGCCTGAATACCAAGGAGACTGGGGTTACCGAAAAAAAGCCCGTCATGACCTGCCGGGTTCACGGCTGTTGAAGCAAAAAGACCGGTGGCCAGAGCACCCCAGAGTCCTCCAACCCCATGCACACCGACGACATCCAGGGAATCGTCATAGCCGATCTTGCCTTTGGCAATTATTGCCAGATAGCAGATAACCCCTGCAACCAGGCCGATAACAACCGATGAAAGCGGTCCGACAAAACCTGCGGCCGGCGTGATGGCAACCAGACCGGCAACCGCACCTGATGCAGCGCCAAGGGTGGTCGGTTTGCCCTGAATCAACCATTCAGCGATGATCCAGGAAAGGGCAGCGCAGCCTGCGGCTACCTGGGTAACAAAGAAGGCATTTGCTGCAATGCCGTTTGCTGCCAGCGCACTACCGGCATTAAAGCCGAACCAACCGAACCACAGGATGCCAGCCCCCAGAATGGTCATGGAGAGATTATGGGGATGGATGGCCTCCGTGCCCCAGCCTTTTCTCTTCCCGACTAACAGCGCTGCCACCAATGCCGCGGCACCGGAATTAATATGAATAACGGTACCGCCGGCAAAATCCAGCCCGCCGTGGCCGCTGACCCAGCCTCCGCCCCATACCCAGTGGCACACCGGAAAATAAACAAGGGTGCTCCACAGTACAGTGAAGAGGAGAAAGGCGGAAAATTTGATACGCTCGGCAAATGCACCGGTAATAAGCGCCGGCGTGATCACAGCAAACATGAGCTGGAAGGCGCAGAACAACAGATGAGGAATCGTTGCGCTGTAGGGACCCGCTTCCAAACCAACTCCTTTCAGGCCAAGCCAGTCCAGGTTCCCGATAAACCCGCCCACATCCGGACCAAAGGCCAGGGAATAGCCATACACCACCCATATAATGGAAATAAGCCCCAGACAGATAAAACTCTGCATAATGGTGCTGAGCACATTTTTGGAACGAACCATCCCTCCGTAAAACAGGGCAAGGCCAGGGGTCATCAACATGACCATGGCAGTTGCAACCAGCATAAAGGCTGTATCACCGGTATTCATTGTCATTACTCCTTTTGTTTTTGTGAAAATTGATCATTGGCTTACAATTGGCTCAACTTAAAAGCAAAGGATATGCCATCACCATCACAAACACGATAACATACTGTAAGCAAAACAAATAATAGACAAACATCCTTATAGACGCCAGGCAAACATTTACATTTTTGTAAATAAACAAATATCATTTTTTACAAATCTAGAAATCAAGCAACTGTTGCTGCCCTAAAAGCCCTGCAGGGCGCCGCAGCCAGTAAATCATTACCGGAAACAGGACGCCGGCCGACCCGTCACCAGCCATGTTTACATTTTTGGCAACATGACAATTGAAAAAATTACATAATTGTAACATACACCCACTAAAGCCTTGCTGCGTTACACCCATACAAATTTTCTTATTTATCCATATTTTCAATTAGTTAATTTAGTTTTTTTATAAAAAATCTTCCCTTGGCACATAACTGGCTATACAAATTGACAAAGCAACTAACGGCAACTTTAAGGAGGGTAAGCCATGAAAAAAATAGAAGCAATCATTAAACCATTCAAACTTGACGACCTAAAAGGGGCTCTGCACGATATGGGCGTCCACGGCATGACAGTCACTGAGGTCAAAGGGTTTGGAAGACAAAAGGGACACAAGGAAATTTATCGAGGAGCAGAGTATGTGGTGGATTTCATACCAAAGGTAAAAATCGAAATCGTCTGTGAAGCGGAGCGAGTTGCCCAGATCACTGAAGTAATCGTGAAAACCGCCAAAACCGGCAAAATCGGCGACGGCAAAATCTTTGTCATGCCGGTTGAGTCAATCTGCCGCATCAGAACAGGCGAAAAAGACAAGGACGCCATCTAACAGAAAGATAACAAAGATTAATTCTCTACATTTTTTGGTGAAATATCATGAAGAAAAAAATACTACTCACAACCGCCCTCCTCATATTGCCCACCCTGGCTTGGGCAGCCGATGAAGCGCCCACCGCGATCAGCAACGCCGCGGCCATCGCCCTGGTTCAGGAACACGCCAATTACCTGTGGACACTGATCGCCGCAGCCCTTGTCTTTTTTATGCAGGCCGGGTTCGCCATGGTGGAAACCGGTTTTACCCGCGCCAAGAATGCGGTCAACATCATGATGAAAAACCTCATGGACTTTTCCATGGGCTCCATAGCCTTCTGGGCCGTTGGATTTGGCCTGATGTTCGGCACCACCAGCACCGGCTGGTTCGGCACCACTGATTTTTTCCTCTCCGGCTGGACGCCCGACGGCGATCCTTGGGTACTGGCCTTCTGGATGTTTCAGTGCGTCTTTGCGGCCACGGCTGCCACCATTGTCTCCGGCGCCATGGCTGAACGGACCAAGTTTAGCGGCTATTTGATCTACAGCGCCATTGTCTGCGCCTTTATCTATCCGATATTCGGCAGTTGGGCCTGGGGCAGTCTGCTGAACGGCAATGGCTGGTTGGAAAAACTCGGATTTATTGACTTTGCCGGCTCAACTGTTGTACATTCAATTGGTGGCTGGGCTGCTCTGGCCGGCGCCATTGTCCTCGGACCGCGCATCGGCAAATACGGCAAAAATGGTGAAGTGCGGGCGATCCCGGGTCACAACATCCCCATGGCCGCCCTCGGCGTCTTTATCCTCTGGCTGGGTTGGTTCGGATTCAACCCAGGCTCCACCACCACGGCGGATAAGAGCATTGCCATGATCTTTGTCAACACCAACATGGCTGCCGCAGCAGGCGCAGTTTTTGGCATGATCACCTCATGGGTCATGTTCAAAAAACCTGATATCGGCATGAGTCTGAACGGCGCCCTGGCCGGCTTGGTAGGTATCACCGCCGGATGTGCCAATGTCAGCCCGACCAGCTCAATCATCATCGGCGCTATCGCGGGTATCCTGGTGGTGCTTTCCGTTTACCTCATCGACCGCATGCACATCGATGATCCGGTGGGCGCTGTTTCGGTACACGGCGTATGCGGGGCTTGGGGCACCCTGGCGGCAGGACTGTTTAACATGGGAGGCCCCACAATGAAGATTGTGACCACTCAGCTGATCGGCATCGGTGCAGCATTTATCTGGTCCTTTGGCGTAGCATTTATCCTCTTCAAAGCCATTGACCTGACCGTAGGCCTCAGAGTAAGCGAAGAGGAAGAAATGGAAGGCCTTGATATCGGCGAACACGGCGCCAACGCCTATAACGATTTCCAGGTAACAAAATAAACCCAACCTTAAATGCCCCGGCTTCAGACGGGGCGCCGCAACAATCTATTTTTCAAGGAGAAAGAAAAATGAGAAAGAGTATGTTAACAATAGGCAGCATGGCCCTGATGGGCATTCTCTGCACCGGCATCGCAGCATCCACAGCCTGGGCAGAAGAGGAAAAACCCACTGCAGACCTCAGCGTCTCAGCGCTCAGCAAATATGTATGGCGCGGTTTTGAGTTGAGCAAGGACAGCATCGTCCTGCAGCCCTCCATGACTGTTGGCTACAAAGGCTTCGGCTTCAATCTCTGGGGCAACCTTGATACGGACCTGCATGATTCCTTTGGAGGCGACGATCAGGACTCTAGCAGCTGGACCGAAACAGATATGACCATCTCCTATGACGCCTCCTGCAGTTTTGCCGATTACGGGGTTGGCTATATCTATTATGGCCTTGATGGTTTGGAAGACACTCAGGAAGTTTACGTCAGCGCCACACTGAAGACCTTGCTGTCTCCTTCGCTGGCAATTTACCGGGACTTCAGCAATCTTCCGGGATGGTACCTCACCTTGGGCGTATCCCATTCCTTTGCTATCAACGAAAAACTGAACCTGGATTTAGGCGCCCAGGTCAGCTATCTTTACTCCGATGATGACAGCAGCTACTCCGAAATGACCAAGGATGCCAACGGCGACTGGGTAGCCACGGGCGACGCTTACCGGGATTTTCATGACGGCCGCCTTTCTGCGTCCATGAGTTTCCCTGTTGGCGAGTATTTCTCCGTCACTCCGGAGATTTACTACTCATTCCCGTTATCCAGCGAAGCTCAGGATTTGCTTGAGTCCACCAGCGTCAACGGCGAAGACAGTGACTTTGTATACGGCGGCGTAACCCTGAGTATGTCCTTCTAGCGGGTCGTTAAAAAACACCCCTCTCCGGCGCACAGGGTTTCTCGCCCCTCACCGACCCTGTGCGCCTTTTTAGACAGAAAACACCATGATACAGCTAGCCGTTTTTCAACATGTATGGTGGGAAGGTCCGGGGAAATTCCTTCTTGAGGCCGCAGCCAGGGATAACGCGAGATTAGACGTTATTGAGTTGTGGCATCAGCAAATCCCCGACCTGTCGTCTTACAACGGCCTTATCATCCTCGGAGGAGGCCCCAATGTCAACCAGGTAGAGGAGTATCCCTTCCTGCACCGAGAAAAACAGACCATCCGGCGCTGGCTGCAAAGTGACAAACCATGCCTCGGCATCTGCCTCGGCCACCAGCTTCTGGCGGAAGCACTGGGCGGCCGTATCGGCCCCAACTTCTGTCACAGTATCGGTTTTATCGAGGGTCACCTGACAAGCAATGGCCGCGCCCATCCGATATTCAAGGGCATTGACACCCATCCGCCCCTGTTCAAATGGCACGGGCAGGCGGTTATACCGCCCGTTCCCAGTCATTTTCAAATCCTGGCTACCTCAAAGGAATGCCAGGTTGAGGCCTTTACCGTGCAGAACAGGCCATACATTATCGGTGTCCAGTTTGACAATCACGCCGCTGCCCCGGAAGACGTCTCCGTCTGGCTCGACAAGGACTCTGAATGGCTCGACTCCATCCCCGGCAAGAATATCAGTACAAAACAGATAGCGGCGGATGCAGAAAAACAAAAATGGCTGACCGGGCGCCATTTTCATCAATTTTTCAGGAATTTTATCAGGTTGACGCAAAAACACGCCTGATTCGACCAAAGTTATTTTTGCATTTTATTTTCTTTACGGTAAAGATATCTCATGCCTCAGACAACCCAGAACAATATGTTTCTCCTGCTTGACCAGAGCGGGCCTTTTGCAACCCAGGCCAGCCTGCAACCGAGCAGCAGCAATTTTTCCCGGCAGGCCCGCGACATGGCGTCCCTGCTCGGCAGAGGAGAGTTATCAACAAAATACCGCGTCATCCGCAACCAGATCTTTGAATTTCTCAATGTCCGATCATTTGCCGCCATCCAGACCCTGCTCCATGACCGAACCCGCCGCCAGGAAATAGACCACCGCGCCTATATGCTCTTGGGCAACATGTTCGGCATCGAAGGCACGGAACGGGAAATCGTCTCCCGGGTCAACAATTACTCCAGAACAGCAGACGGCGTGATCCGTTACCTGCGCAGCAAGGTGTTGGCCAATTACAGTTCCCACATTGAGATGACCAACGAAATAGATGCCCTGAGCAGTCCCGCGGAACTGCTGCTCATCGTTTTCGACGACCGTTACCACCTGAAGGCCCGCTATGAAGCCAAACGCAAGCTTATCCTCATGAACCTGGCCGGCTCAATCGACCAGAGGGAACGCGAAACAGGCATTGAGAACAAGTTTGCCCAGTTCCTCGAATTTCTCAACGATCATGTCTGGAGCAAAAAGGCCAAGATCGGTGAACTGGAAATCGTCTATCTGCTCAGCACCCACGAAAAGGATCATTTCACCTGCCAACAGCTGAAGATCATCAGCCGCAAAGAGGCGGAGCACATCTCCCTTGAGCCGGGGCAGAAGCTCACCCTGCTCAAGCGGCGGCGCTTTTCTCAAAACGACAGGGAAATCCCCATCTATGTCTCGATCCGCAAAAAACCGCCTGAGGCAAAGGTGCTGAAACTGCTGCGCAAGGGGGAGGAAAATCCTGCGGTGGCGGTGGACGACGAATTAGGCCTCATGGGGGTGCTGGAATCAACCCAGGATATCAAGATATTCCAGAAGCACCTGACCAGCAGCGCTATTAAAGCCAATTCCTTCATGGCGCTCGAGGACATCTCCGACTCGCTCACCGGGCCCAAAAGGGCCAGTAAAAACACAGGCAGCTCCTCCAACACCGCCATGTTCAAGTTTTTTGCCAGGCTCGGCGGCATGCGGGTTGAGTTTATCGTTCATACTTACCAGAGCTACCTCAATTATATCTACCAGAGGGACGTTTCCCACGATGAGTATGAGGTCAAACGCATCTTTGACACCGGGGTTGCCGAACTACTTTTCCCGCAGAACATCTATCATCTGGACATGAAAAAGATCCGGGACAAACAGCTTCACTGGTTCCGCCGGCAGATTGAGGAGTCTTGAGATGAAAAACTCACCACATACCCTGCCGCCAATCGTTATTAATCTTTTTTTTGTCATTGGGCTCATGTCCGCCCTGTCCTTCCGGGCTCTGATGGCCATAAAAGACCTGCAGCCGCAACTATTCCGACCGGTATGGTACATGGGCATCATCGGCTACATCCTCTTTTTCGGCTTCCGCTACTCCATCACCGAAAAACGCAAAAAGGCCATCAGCGAATTCAACCTGATCGACAAACTGGAAAAAGGCGAAGAGTTTTCGGCCAACGACCGGCAAGTTGTGACCTACATCCTGTCGTCCTTGCAGAAATCACGGGAGAACCTCAATTACCTTTTCATCTTTGCAACTTCTGCCATAGCCATTTTTCTGGATCTGCTTTTCTGAGAGGTGCAACCATGAAAGGACTGATCGACAGCACGTTGCGTGAAGGAGAGCAGGCCCCCGGAGTATTTTTCCCCTTGGCGGTAAAAATAAAAATCGCCAAACTCCTGGCCAGGATCGGCATCGAAGAGATCGAACTCGGCATTGCCACGCCCTACGACCAGGAACTGCCTCTCCTTATGCGCATTCTGCGCCGCAGGAAGAGCGGCAGCCGCATGGCCCTCTGGTGCCGATGCCTTGCCGCTGACATTGACGTGGCTGCCGCGCTGATCCCTGACGTTCTTTCCCTGTCGATCCCGGCCTCGGATCTGCATATTTATGAAAAACTCGGCCGCAACCGCAATTGGGTCAAAGAGACTCTGGCCACCTCTATCCGGCACAGCCTGGCAAAAGGCATTCCCATTGTTTCCGTTGGACTGGAAGATGCCACCCGGGCCGATGAGGATTTTCTGGTGCAGCTCATTCAAATCGCGGAACAAGCCGGGGCCGCCAGGGTGCGGCTGGCGGACACGGTGGGAATCGCCAGCCCTGGGACAATCGCCGGCCTCGTCCGCAAGATTGCCAGGATCAGCTCGCTTGAGATCGGCATTCATGCCCATAACGATTTCGGCATGGCCACGGCTAATGGCATTGCCGCACTTGAGGCCGGGGCCGACTGGGCTGACGCTACTGTTCTCGGTATCGGGGAGCGGGCCGGCAACAGCCGAGTGGAGGAGATGGCAGGCTACCTTGCCCTGCGTGGCGAAAGACGGCCCTACAAAACCGAACATCTTCGTCCGCTCTGTCTAACCGTGGCCCATGCCGCCGCAAGGCAGATTCCCGGCTCTCATCCCTTGGTGGGGGAGGAAATCTTTACCTGCGAAACCGGTCTTCACCTGCAGGGCCTGACCAGAAATCCGGCCACCTATGAGCCCTATGATCCGGAAAGGGTGGGCGGAGAGCGCCGACTCTTGCTGGGCAGGAAATCAGGTAAAAGGGCCATCCAGGACCGGCTGCACGCCCTGGGTTGTGCCCTGCCGGCGGAAAGGCTTGAGCAGGTTGTTAAACTTGTCCGCCATCAGGCAGACAGCAAAAGACGACCACTCAATGATGAGGAAATTCTTGGGATTATCAGCGGCTGACCGGCCTCAGTCCTGCTGCGGCAAAGCGACTAACCCCATCAGGCATCAGCCCCTTAAAAATAAACAAAAGAAAAGCAAAGGTTCACCCCCTCTGCCTTCCTCCCGTTATCTTACCACTGCTCCGGCCTTGTCAGGCCATACTTCTTGATCTTATAGCCAATCTGCCGCTGGGTCAAGCCCAGCTCCCGGGCGGCCCTGGACTGCACCCAACCGTGCCGTTTGAGAGAAGCCTCGATTTCCACCCGTTCAATGTCCTTCAGCACTCTCCCCCTTCTTTCATTGCCTCCTGCCGCGGGAACCAAATCTTCCCCGGAACTCTGAAGCGCAACAGCAACCGGCTGCGGCCCGGCAAACATCCTGTCCGGCATATCCGAAATCTGCAGCCAACCGCTATCAGAGAGAATGACCAGCCGCTCCACCAGGTTCTGCAATTCCCTGACATTGCCGGGCCAGTCATAGGCGGTCAGAAAATCAAGAAACTCCTTGGTCATTTTCACATTTTTCTCATTGCGCTTATTGCTCGACCTGAGAAAATGATCCAGCAGCAGAGGAATGTCATCTCTTCTCTCCCTCAGGGGCGGCAGGGTGAGCGGCACCACATTCAGCCGATAATAGAGATCATTGCGGAATTTGCCCTCAAGCACGGCATTCTCAAGACTGACATTTGTTGCCGCTATAATACGCACATCAACGGTCAGGGTGGAGGTGCCGCCCAGCCGCTCGAACTGGCTCTCCTGCAAAACCCGCAATAACTTGGACTGCAAGGCAAGCGGCAGCTCGCCGATCTCATCAAGAAACAGCGTCCCGCCATTGGCCAGTTCAAATCGACCAGGCTTGGTGCTCACCGCGCCGGTGAACGCCCCCTTTTCATGGCCCAGCAGTTCACTTTCCAGCAGGTTTTCCGGCAGGGCGGCGCAGTTGACCTTAATAAAGGCCTTGTCCTTGCGGGTGCTGGCCTGATGGAGAGCCCTGGCTACCAGTTCCTTGCCGGTGCCGGACTCACCCAACAGCAGCACCGTGGCCCGACTGGGCGCCACCTTCTCAATGCTCCAGAAAATGCCCTGCATGGCCTTGCTTTGCCCGATCATGTAATGCCGGTTGTAACGGCTGTGCAGTTCGGCCTTCAGGCTCTTATTCTCCTCCACCAACACCGCCTGGTTGCGGATGATGGCCCGATGCAGACTGAGAAACTGAGCAATCAGGATGGACAGCACGTTAAGAAAACGTATGTCCTCCTCAAAGGAAACATCCATGCCGAAGAGTCGATCCACACTGAGCACCCCAACGGGCTTCTGGGACAGCATAACCGGCACGCCGATAAAGGAGATGCGTTCCTTGCTGATCTTGGACCTGGCCTTTGTTCTGTTGAGAAAGAGGGGTTCACTCTGGATATCGGGAACGACAAAGGGGGAACAGGTCCTGAAAATTTGACCGCAAATCCCCTCGTTCAGACCATATACCCCGCGCTGCTCCTCCTGGACGCTCAGCCCGTATGAGGCGCGGATGCTCAACTTTTCTCCCGATTTATCGAGCAGAAGCAGGGTGGCCCGCTCCATGCGCAGGATGTCATGCACGATGCGGAGTATCTTGCTGAGGGTGGTGTCCAGATGAACCGCAGAACCGATGAGCTGACAGATCTCACTTAAGGCCTGCAGCTCAAGGGCTTCAATCGTCGGCTTCTGGGAAGATGGAATAACGCTTGGAACTGTCATTTTTGCTCCGATCAATGGCTGAATTCATATCAATACATATATGTATCTGAGTTTTGCAAAATATATTCCGCTCCAGCCCCGCATCAAAGTATTCTCCTATTATATTGAAATAAATATAAAAAATACCAACTGATTTCACTTATCCCGGCCTGCACAAATGTCATAATTGTAAATTTAACCAAATTAAATATTACTTTTTCGTAATATTTCTCCAAAGGCGGGCGACAACTTCCATGCTACAAAATTGAAACAGGAACTTCTTTTTTGTCATCTTCCAGACAAAAGCGCTTGTCACCATCTCCTTCCCCGCTGTGCCATCTTTACCCGCAATACCTAGTTAACGTATTGATAAATCAACAATACTTTTTATCTCTCCCGAGTGGCACACCTCTTGCCTTTAAGGGAAACAAAACATACAGGCCGACATGGGCAGCGAAACCCGTTGCAATCATGTTCCATGGCCGAACAGAGAAAACCTTTGGATAATGCGGCAATATAACAAAAATGCAATTTCCGCAAAAATTAATTTCTCGCTGACACCGTCAGCAGCAATTACAAACATAAGGAGAACATCATGCGAAAAGTAGCGATTTACGGGAAAGGCGGTATCGGCAAGTCAACCACTACACAGAATACGGTGGCAGGATTGGCTCAGATGGGCAAAAAAATCATGGTCGTGGGCTGCGATCCCAAGGCCGACTCAACCCGCTTACTGTTGGGAGGCCTGGCCCAGAAATCGGTGCTCGACAGTCTGCGCGAGGAAGGTGAAGACGTAGAGCTCGAGAACATCCGCAAAAGAGGATATGGCAATACCTGGTGTGTTGAATCAGGCGGGCCAGAGCCAGGCGTCGGTTGTGCCGGCCGCGGTATCATCACCTCCATCAACATGTTGGAATCCCTTGGTGCCTATGAAGAGAGCGAAGGGCTTGATTATGCCTTTTATGATGTTCTCGGCGACGTGGTCTGCGGCGGTTTTGCCATGCCCATCCGCGACGGTAAGGCGGAAGAGATCTACATCGTCTGCTCGGGAGAAATGATGGCCATGTATGCGGCCAACAACATCTGCAAGGGTATCATGAAGTTCGCGCAATCCGGTACCGTTCGCCTCGGTGGGCTGATCTGCAACTCCCGGGCAGTGGACAACGAAAAGGAAATGATCCAGGAGCTGGCCAAGATGATCGGCACCCAGATGATCTACTTCGTGCCCAGGGACAATGATGTGCAGCGGGCAGAGATTAACCGCAAGACCGTCATCGAGTGGAACCCAGACGTGCCGCAGGCCGAACATTATCGGGGCCTGGCCAGAGCCATTGACGAAAACACGAATTTTGTAATCCCCAAGCCGCTGGAAATGGAGTCCCTGGAAAAGCTGCTGATGGACTACGGTTTGATGAATTAAAACCGCTCAAATGTTTGAGCGCTTAACCGTTTAAACGCTGGAACGCTGGAATATTTAAACACTGGAACGTTCAAACGCTTAAACGTTCCTCTACATACTGGAGATAATACTATGTTGACTATGATCAGAGCAATTGTCAGACCGGAAAGAGCAGACAAAATCCTTGCCGCACTCATGGATGCCGGCTTTCCTGCTGTGACCAAATATTCGGTGGCCGGCCGCGGCAAGCAGCGCGGCATTAAAATCGGAGAGGTCACCTACGACGAAATTCCCAAAATGATGCTGATGAGCGTTGTCAGAAGCGAAGATAAGGATTTCGTCATCCAGACCATCATGGATACGGCCCGTTCCGGCACCAAAGGCGCATTCGGTGACGGCAAGATCTTTGTCAGCGAGGTGGAAGAATCATATACCATCAGCTCCGGCGTCAAGGAAACCGCCGCTCCCCCCGAGGAGGTCTCAGCATGAAAGAGGTGATCGCCATCGTGCGAATAAACATGATGAATCAGACCAAGCAGGCCTTGACCGATATCGGTATCGACGCCTTCTTTGCCCATGAAGCCCATGGCCGCGGCAAAGGCTTCATCAATCCCGCGGTTCTCGATGGAGCCCAGCAGGGTTACGAGGAGGCAGCCTCTCTGCTCGGAGAAAAAGGAAAACTGTATCCCAAGCGCATGGTGACGGTGGTGATAAAAGACGATCTCGTCGACGAGGTGGTGCAGGCACTCATCGAGACCAACCAGACCGGCAAGCCGGGTGACGGCAAGATTTTTGTCCTGCCGGTGACTGATGCCGTCCGGGTCCGCACAGGCGAGAAGGGCATCAAGTCCATCGTCTAACCACGAAAACAAGGAGCAAACGATAATGTCTACAATCCTAAAGAAAAAAAGAAAAATGGTGCAGTGGGATCCGGCCGATGTCAAGGCCCAGCTGCTGGCAAAGTATCCGCCCAAGGTAGCACGCAAACGCGCCAAACAGATAATGATCAATGAGGCCCTGGAAAACGAAACCCCGGAGATTTCGGCCAACGTACGCACCACTCCAGGCATCATCACCATGCGCGGTTGCACCTATGCCGGCTGCAAGGGTGTTATCATGGGCCCCACCCGCGACATCATCAACCTGGTGCACGGCCCCATCGGCTGCAGCTTTTACGCCTGGCTCACCAGGCGCAACCAGACCGACGCCGGCCCGGACGGTGAAAACTACATGCCTTACGCCTTTTCCACCGACATGCAGGACTCGGACATCATTTTCGGCGGGGAGAAAAAATTGGAAAAGGCTATCCAGGAAGCGTATGACCTGTTTCACCCGAAATCAATCGCCGTTTTCGCCACCTGCCCGGTGGGTCTTATCGGTGACGACATCCATACCGTTACCAAAAGGATGAAGGAGAAATTCGGGGACTGCAATGTGTACGCCTTCAGCTGCGAAGGCTACAAAGGCGTCAGCCAGTCAGCGGGACATCATATTGCCAACAACCAGGTTTTCCGCCATATCGTCGGTGAAAACGACGAGGTGAAACCAGGCAAATATAAGATCAACCTGCTCGGCGAATACAATATCGGCGGCGACGGCTTCGAGATTGACCGCGTTTTCAAGAAATGCGGCATCACCAACATCGCTACCTTTTCCGGCAACTCGACCTATGACCAGTTCGCCTCGGCCCACACCGCCGATCTGAACACCGTCATGTGCCACCGCTCCATTAACTATGTGGCCGACATGCTGGAAACGAAATACGGTATTCCCTGGATCAAGGTGAACTTTATCAGCGCCAAGGCCACGTCCAGGTCCCTGCGCAAGATCGCCGAGTACTTCGGCGACCAGGAACTCATTGACCGGGTCGAGGCGGTGATCAAAGAAGAGATGCCCGCTGTTGAGGCGGCCAGGCAGGATGTCCTGCCCCGCACCGAGGGCAAGACCGCCATGATGTTCGTCGGCGGCTCCCGGGCCCACCATTACCAGGAACTCTTCAGTGAGATGGGTATGAAAACCATCTCCGCCGGTTACGAGTTTGCCCACCGCGACGATTATGAAGGTCGTCAGGTCCTTCCCAATCTGACGGTTGACGCAGACAGCCGCAACATCGAAGAGATTGAGGTGGAAGCGGACCCGACGCGCTACAACCCGCGTAAAAGTCCGGAAGAACTGCAGGCCATGGAAGCTGCGGGCTATAAATTCAAAGATTACGACGGGCTGATCCCTGACATGGGAAAAGGTACCCTGGTGATTGACGACCTGAATCAATACGAGGCCGAGAAACTGGTGGAGCTGATGAAACCGGATATTTTCTGCGCCGGCATCAAGGAAAAATATTCCATCCAGAAACTGGGCATTCCCATGAAGCAGCTGCACAGCTATGACTCCGGCGGTCCTTACGCCGGGTTCAAGGGTGCCGTCAACTTCTACAAGGAAATCGACCGGCTGGTGAACAGCAAGGTCTGGAGCTACATGAAGGCGCCCTGGCAGGAAAACCCGCAACTTTCAGCCACTTACGGTTGGGAATAGGCAGCGCTCAAACCGCTCAAACCGTTTAAACCGTTTAAACGCTTAAACACTTGAACACTTGAACATTATTTCTACACTCGGTTGCAACACTTTGCGAAATAAAGAGGCAAACAAAATGCTATTACGACATACACCAAAAGAAATCAGCGAGCGCAGCGCCTTGATGATCAATCCGGCCAAGACCTGCCAGCCCATCGGTGCCATGTATGCGGCACTGGGCATCCACGGGTGCCTGCCGCACAGTCATGGCTCCCAGGGATGCTGCGCCTACCACCGGAGCACATTGACCCGGCACTACAAGGAGCCCATCTCCGCAGCAACCAGTTCCTTCACCGAGGGCGCATCGGTATTCGGCGGGCAGGCCAATATGCTGCAGGCCATCGAAAACATCTTCAGCGTCTATGAACCTGACATCATTGCCGTCCACACCACCTGCCTGTCCGAGACCATCGGCGACGACCTGAAGCAGATCAGAAAAAAAGCGCTGACCGAGGGCAAGATCCCCAAGGGCAAATACATGATCAGCGCCTCCACGCCGAGTTATGTGGGCTCCCATGTGACGGGATTTTCCACCATGGTCAAGTCCATGGCGGGGCTGGCTGAGAGCACCGGCAAAAAAAACGGCAAGGTAAACATCATCCCCGGCTGGGTGGAACCGTGCGACATGGAAGAGATCAAACGCATCACCAAGATGCTCGGGGTCAGCACCATTCTTTTCCCGGATACCTCGGGTGTGCTGAACGGCCCCCTGTCCGGCGAGTACAAGATGTTTCCCGATGGCGGAACCACCATTGAGGAACTGAAGGCAACCGGAGATGCCATCGGCACCCTGGCCCTGGGCGAATGGTGCTCGGCGGTCGCCGCCCGCGAACTGGATACTCAGAACAAGGTGCCCTGCAAGGTGCTGGACATGCCGTTCGGTCTCAAGGCCACCGACCGGTTCATCGACGCCCTGCGCATCGTCGGCGGGGTAACGGTGGCAGATGAGCTGTCCATGGAACGGGGGCAGCTGGTGGACATGATCTCCGACATGCACCAGTATCTCTACCACAAAAAGGTGGCGCTGGTGGGTGATCCTGATCAAGTGATCAGCATGACCGAATTCCTGGTCACCCTTGACATGTGGCCCACCCACATCGTCACCGGCACCCCGGGCAAGGCCTTTGAAAAGCGCATCAGGGAAATCACCGAGGATCTGCCTTATGAAGTCAACGTCAAGGCTGCCGGGGACATGTTCCTGCTCCATCAGTGGATCAAGAATGATCCGGTTGACCTGATCATCGGCAATACCTACTGCAAGTACATTGCCCGTGATGAAGATATCCCCTTTGTCCGTTGGGGCTTCCCCATCCTGGACCGCCAGGGGCATCAGTACTTCCCCACGGTTGCTTACAAGGGTGCCCTCAGGCTGCTGGAAAAAATCCTGGGCGTACTGCTGGACCGCAGGGACCGGGATGATTCTGAACAGCAATTCGAGCTTGTCATGTAGTTGAACAGCGGCAGGGGATTTGTTCCCCTGCCTTTATCAATTTATTTGGAATTTGAGGGGGCACAACCTATGAATACCGCACCCGCCTGTACACCTGCCCGAACCTGTTTCAGCGCAGAATCCCCCAGGCTGCCAGGAAAACGAATTGATCTGCCGGTGGCTGCCCGCGCCAATGCAAGATTGCTTTCTGCTCCCGCTGCCAATGCTCCCCGGGCCATGCTGCCCCAGGAAGCCATGAGCTGGCTGGACAATATGATCAGCCAGGGAGCAGACATTGGTGAGGCGCACATCAGCGGCCCGGGTGATCCCCTGGCTGAAGTCCAGCCCACCCTGGAGACTATCAGCCTGATACGCCGCAGACATGCTGACCTGCCTCTTGGCATCACCACCCTGGGCATCAATGGAGAGCAGTATGCCCAAGCCTTGGCCGAACACGGGGTAAATACAGTCACCCTGCAGGTGGAGGCGGTTGATCCCGAAGTGGTGAAAAAACTCTATGCCTGGATCCGCCCAGGCACCAGGACAATCCCCTTGAGTCAGGCGGCCGGCATGCTGGTGGATGAACAGCAGCGGGCTATTTCCGCCTTGCAGCGGGCCGGGCTCAAGGTCACCATCAGAACCACGGTCTATCCCGGCATCAATGACAGCCAGGTGGCGGCAATCGCCGAACGCATGGGTGCTTGGGGAGCAGAAAAGATGATACTGGTTCCCTGCACATCCTGCGTGGATGAGATGGGCTCTTCCAATGAGCCTGACAGTGCCTGCATGGCGACCCTTGCTAAGCTTGCCGCCCAATATCTTACCACAGAGACAGCAGAACAAGCGTCTTGCCTGAATACCGCCACGGCAGAAGCAGGTGTTGCGGTCCCTGCAGCAGCCATGCTGCCGCAACCGAGTGCAGCCCGGCCCAATGTTGCCGTAGTCAGCGCAAACGGCATGGATATCGATCTTCATCTCGGCCAGGCAACCAAGGCCCTGATTTACGGCCCCCGGGAAGACGGGCTCCCCTGCCTGCTCGCCAGCCGATCATTACCTGAACCGGGCGGCGGAGGCGCCAGATGGGAGAAGCTGGCAGATTCATTCACCGACTGCTTTGCCCTGCTGACCTCCGGAGCAGGAGACAATCCAAGAAAGGTTTTAGCCAGCAGCGGCATTACCGTGCTCGTTACCGACGGCAATGTGGAAGGCACGGTTGACGTGCTGTACGGCGGAGGCAAAAAAGGAAAACAATGCCGCACCGAGCGGCGTTCATAAATGAAAAGAACACAATAGGAAGGAGAACACCATGGCAATCCCCAAACGACAGATACTTGTGTGCCAGAGCTTCCGGGCGGCCGGCGGAGACCCCAAAGGCCTCTGCCACAAACAGACCGACGGCTTTCTGCAGTACATAGACGAAGAAATCCTTGACCGGGGCCTGGACTGCCTGCTCACGGCCACCACCTGCCTCAAGCAGTGCGAATCAGGCCCCATCATGGTGGTCCACCCGGAAAACTGGTGGTTCAAGGGGGTGGACAGCACCGCGGCCATTGACGCCATCCTGGACGGCATCGAAGACGGAGAGCCGCCGGCAGAGTATCTGATCGCGTAACGCCATGACTATGACTGCGCCCATGGTAATCATCCGTCCGGCCCGGCAAGGAGACATTGACAGCCTCACGGGCCTGCTGAAAATCCTCTTCAGCATCGAAGAGGATTTTATTTTTGACGAAACGCGGCAGCGCCGGGGTCTGCAGATGATGCTGGACAACTACCGGGGTTGCGTCCTGGTGGCCGAGGCGGATGGCCAGGTCATCGGCATGTGCTCCGGCCAGCTCACCGTGTCCACCGCCGAGGGCGGCCCTGCCCTGCTGGTGGAGGATGTGGTGGTCCTGCCTGACTGGCACGGCCGGGGCATCGGCCGTCGCCTGATGGAGAGCCTGGGGAAATGGGCCGGGGAAAATGGGGTGTCGCGTCTCCAGCTGCTGGCTGACCGCAACAACGGACCGGCCCTGGATTTTTACACCAAACTCGGCTGGCAGACCACTGAGCTGATCTGCCTGCGCAAACGTCTGTCGCCCTGAAAGGGGCGGCGGGAAAAGGATGTTACCATGACCACGGCACAGCCAAAAAACAGCGATATGGCTTCCACCGCTTTCCGAACCGATCTGATCGGCTTCAGCGATATCAAATTTCAATCCATCAAGGGCTGGGAAGAGTACCTGCACGAGGGAGACCAATACCTCACCACGGCCCGTAACGCCTTTGCCGGTCAGCGGCACGCCTTTACCGCCGAGATCCTGTACAACGTCATCGCCATGGCCATTGAAAAACTGGTGATGGGCGCCCTCATGCAGAGCGGCAACCTGCCCTATAACCACACCATGCGTGATCTGGCGGAAGCCATGGAGGAGCATTTCCCCGGCCGCCTGGGCGGGATCAAGGACCGGCTCATCTCCCTTGACGCCTATCAGGAGATCTGCGACCTCGACACCTACCACAGACAGCCGCCCACCATGGAGGAAATCCCGGCCATGCTCAACCTGGCCATTGAGCTGCAGGAGCTGGTGAGTCGATAAAACTGGCCGGGATGAGGAAATACACATTAAACAAACGGATTTAATCCGACACTTCACATCTGCAGATCATCGAGAAATTCCGATGGCAGATCGCCGCTCGTCACCAGCAGATGATCCCTTGCCCGGGTGCAGGCGACATAGAGCAAATGGCGTTCGGTATTATAAACATCTTCCAAATCCGCGTTGTCGGTGACCGCTTCAATCCGGGCCTGGAGCGGAATGATTTCATCGTCGCAGGCCATGACAACCACGGCACGAAACTCCAATCGCTTGGCCAGGTGCATGGTGCAAACCGAAATGAACCCCATTGTCGTTTCAATGGTATCATCAATGATTTTGCACGGAAAAGCCGAATGCGCCACGGCGCTTCCGGCCCTGTCCAGTTCCGCATCCGAACGTACGAACACCCCCACCTCATGCGGCTTGATTCCCTCGGCCATCCGCTCCTGCAACCATTGGCCGACGAACCGTGCTTCCTCATCTCTGCTCACCAACTCCCTGATAATCGGGCCTGGACCATTGAACACCGAAATGGTGCCCCGCCGTTCTTCGGTAATACCGTCCACATCGGACAATTCCGGAGCCAGCAACCGGTCGGCCTGCCTCCTGATCTGATGGGAGGTGCGATAATTGATCTTCAGGGTGCGGGAGCGGCCGCGGATATCGACCCCGAGCCCCTTCCAGGAAAAAGGCTGTTGAAATATCCGCTGCCCAAGGTCACCAGCGAAAAATAAACTGTTGGGCCGGCCACCAGCCAGGGCGGCAAGAAAACGGAGTTGGGGGACATTGATATCCTGGGCCTCATCCACCACGCAAAAATCAAACGGAGATCGCGCAATTTCGATCAACCGGGCCGTCAGCTTGCCGAACATTGCGGCAGTGGTCATGAGACCGTCAGACTGCAACCGTGATCGGACCTGGTCAAATATCGCCCACAGCAACTGCCGCTGCTGTTCCGACAGGCGGGTTTTCCGTCCCAGTCGAGGCACATCACGATATGCCTCCCACGTTTCCAGCTGCCAGGCGTCAACGATCAGCTCCCATTCGGTTTGCAGAAAATGCGGGCTGAATTTGTGCCCCTCGACCCTGACCGATGCCTCGGCCAGCAGATTGCGCAGCACATTCCGGCCGGCAATCTTCGCCCGGCCGAAGTGCAGGCCATAGATGCGCTGCCCGATGGCATCCATGGAGTGGACATCCAGCCGTTCGCCCAGCCGGGGTTCATTGCCGATCAGCCGAAACAGTTTCGTGCGCAGGGCATTGGCCAGAGGCTCGGAAAAGGTGGTGAGCAGCACCCTGCTTGCAGGATTGGCGCGGCCCAGAAATACGGCCCGATGCAGGGCGACAATGGTCTTGCCGGTCCCGGCTGAACCGGAAACCCGGACCGGGCCACCATAATCGCGCTCCACCAGTTGGCGCTGGGCAGGGTGGAGAAAGATGGTCCATTTCTCCCACGGATAATCCAGGGCGCGCTCCAGTTCCTCGACATCGCTCATCACCCGGAAGCGACGCCGGGCGTCGGGGTGGTCGAAGGGGCTGTCGCCTGCGGCAGCCGGTTGAACCGGTTGCGGCGTTACCCCGGTAGCCAGGTCGAGCAGGGCCTCGGCCGCTTCGGCAGGAAGATGATCGGCCAGACCCAGAAGCGAATCCTCGTCTGCCCGCCGGACATCCGCCAGCCAGTCCGCCGGCACTCCGTAGCTCAGCAGGTTATCGTCGGACATGTGGGCAAACAATGGCGGCTTCGGCTCCGCAGCCCCCACATAAACGGGGATGATGATCTCCTGCACAGACTCCCGGACCTCCACCAGCTGGGCCGCCCCGGTGCTGGGGTGGGTTTCCAGTTTGCGCCGTTCCGCCCACTGGTAGGCTTTGTCATGATGATCGACATAGCAGAGCAGTAGACTGTCATAGGTTTTATGAACAATCATGCGCAGATCACTGCTGACCCGTACCGACCAGAAATTCTTGTCCCTGGCGTTGTCAAGTTTGTGAAAACTCATGCCCGGACTGGCTGGGTTCAATTGCAGGTCAAAGGCCGTGGTCTTGACCGCCTTCTGCTCTTCGCCGGTGAGTCTGGCAAGGCTGTCGGTGAAGGTATCGGCGATGCGGAAGTTCATCGTTTATGAGTCCACTTTCTTTCGAGGCAGCACGGTCTTCAGATAATCATCTGTTGCCTCAAACCCCGGGGCTGCCTGGTTGTCTCTTTTCATCAATGGAATTATCTTGGTGCGGACACCCATTCCCCGCGAGTCGACGTAGGCATAATCACGAAGAATTTCCATAATAAGAGGGTTTCGCGGTGACCGCTGGCCGGCGATCATTTTGTCGACAGTCATTGAGTTCGGCATTTTCCCGGGACTGATGACTTCAAGCCGGTCTGCATAATTCGTTACTTCGATATCGACCGATCTTGTCCAGTCCCTATGGGCGATTGCGTTTATGACTGTTTCACGGACGGCCTCCCAAGGATAAAGCCAGCTTTTTTCACGTCGCATGTGTTCGTCGATGTGGGAAGCCTCCTGGGAAATAAAGGGTTCGATAGCCGCTGCAAATTTTTCTATCAATCCTTCATCGACCAATTGTTTTCGCCCTGTCCCATCGTCTTGCCAACGGCCAACAAACGGGGCATCAATCACCACATCAAGCTGCGCCTGGTATTCCTTGTCTATTCCTGTAAATGCCATGACCCGCAAGCCTGCCTGCCGAAGAAATTGCCGGGGATTAATACCGAAACAGAGTAAGCCTGCTATAGAACACACGCTGTTTCCCATACCGTCTGATGCCATAAAGCCGAGACCCAGCAATCTCTCTTGCCATTCCGCATCTGTTACAGGGACATCGGGATCTCTCATAATGGCTGACAGATAGTACTTCAGCCGGTCTCTGTCTAAATGAGCCAAGGCTGTTCCCGTGACTGGAAGTACTTCGACGTGAAGAAGTCCGCCGCTTTCAAACAGCCGCAATTGTTGTTCACGGGAGGCCAACTCAGAACGATCACCCATGCGGATATAAATTTCCTCACGGTTATTGTGTTTCAGCATGTAAGGCTTGGAAATACCCTGGGCAATCGTAATAACTGCGACTCGATATTGATCGTCAATTTTTATCTCCTCATAAAAGGGGATTATTTGCGGAAAAACCTTATCCCGAAATATGTTCAAAACCCATTCCTGGGTGTTATGTTGCTGGATGCCGGAGATCGTCCCATCATCCTCGACGCCGAGAAAAATTCGGCCGCCTTGTAAATTTGCCAGTGCGACTATTTCTTTTGCCAACTGCTCAGGCCGAATATCGTCTCTTTTGAATTCCACACCTGAATTCTCTCCGTTGGCAAGAATCTCCAATAATTCAGTTTTCAACATATATTCACCTTTGTGCCTGTTCCTAAATAACAGGCCCTTAAAAGCCATACTTAGCTTTGCGTTGGTTGAAAGCCGTTTTTCCACCTTCAAGAATATCGGCGGCTTTATCACGAACTTGCGTCACATCAATGGCGCCTTGCGATTCAGAAGGCATATAGGCTTGTCCATCCCGGGCCTCAAAAACGCCGATCCACTCGGCATCCCCGAACACCGGTATGTTGGCGTTATGGGTTGCGAAAATGAACTGGCGGGCTATTTTCGCTGACCTTAACTCAGCCACAATGCGATCAGCAATAAAGGCATTATCAAGATTATCTTCCGGTTGATCCATCATCAGCGGATCAAGATTCTGTAGAAGCAACAAATGCAAAATCGCCGTGCATTGCTGCCCGGTTGACAGTTTATCCAGCGGCTTGAAGTTTTCCTGTCCCTCATGAGCGGTATTCAATTCGATGTCGATCAAATCGGGCAATTCCAGTTCTTCAAGTCGGAGAACTTGTTCGGTGGTAAGGCGCGCCAGGGCTTCGGCGACGGTGGAGGTGATACTCCACCCGCTATCCCTTAGCGCATCGGCACCACGGCGTATCAGTTCAGCCAATTTTACAGGCGAGAAATCATCCGCCTCCCGTATCCAGGCAAGCCGTCCCTCCGCTACGCTATCCAGCCTGCAATCCAGGAGGAATCGAATGACCGGAGTGCGCTCAGCTTCGGGTTTGACGGTCAATTTGAGTTTTCCGGAAAGCCGCTTGTTCAGGCTTTTCAGTGAACGTTCAAATAAAGAGGAACGTTCCGCCCGAATGGATGACAGCTCATCAAGAATCGCTTTGCGGTGCCGGTTGAACTCGGTTACTACTTTCCTGCGATTCTCAATAAGCGTTTGCTTTGGTCTTATCCTCTCAATCTCTCGCAACAGACCCTGAAATTCGATACCAATTTCCTTGCCGGTTTTGCCTTCGAA
The DNA here is from genome assembly GCA_018897105.1 of Pseudomonadota bacterium. Classification (GTDB taxonomy): domain Bacteria; phylum Desulfobacterota; class Desulfobulbia; order Desulfobulbales; family SURF-16; genus SURF-16. The sequence continues at coordinate 14,125 of JAHILF010000141.1, read as the reverse complement.
AGCGGGAAGTTCCTTGAAAGTTTTTTCCAGTGCAGCCTCTTCCTGTTGTATACCCGCATTCAGTTCCTCAGCAATGGCCACAATCAAGGCCTTGGCCGCGACATACTTCTCTTGCCATTGGCTCAGCAGGGCTTCGGCATCACCACGAAGATCATCCAAAGCCGCACGCAACTTGCGCAGGCTTTCGGCATGGGGGAGATGGTTGATGGCGGAATCGCTCAGGAATACAGTGTCCGGCAGATTGTCGCGCACGGCTTGAAAGGCTTTATCAAGATTCCGGCCTTCTTCCTCTATTCCCCTTTTCCGTATGCGCTTTTCCGTCTCAAGCAATGGTACAATTTTCAGTTTTTCTTCCAATCCCAACGACTTGAATTGCCCTAACTGTTCTTCCAATTTTGGCAGACGCGCGACCTCGTCTTCAATCGATGCCACATTCCCTTGCGCCTCGATCAACTTTTTCCTGTTCTCCGCCAGTTTGCTGAGCGTTTCATGGATTCGCCTCTCGCCATCCTGTTTTCCAGCATCCATGAACCGGGTCAGCAATTGGCGCTGGCTGGCCTTGTCCTGGGCAATTTCGTAAATCTCATTCTGCCCGTAGATTTCAATTTCGGGCAGCAAATCCGCAGGCGTAAATGAAGACAGATTGCCGCTCTCATCTTTCACACTGACACTTTCGCCATAGCGTCTGGCAACAGTAAAACGCTTGCCATTCATTCGAGCGGAACGAATCACGATCTCTACTCGCGCTTTGGATTTACCCAGATTCTCTTTGATGATTTCGTCGTGTTGCTTTTGCGCGTTTTTGCCGATGGGTTTCAGTTGCAAGGCATAGCGGATGCACTCAAGCAGCGTGGATTTCCCGGTCCCGCGCCCGCCAATGACCGAATTCAAATGTTCGGAGAATTCAATTTGAACCCCATCCAGATAGCCACCCGTGACCTTCAGGCTCTCGATACGCGAGTAATACTTTTCAGAAACATCGCTGTTCAACCGTACCCGCGACTCCGGGTCTTGAAACGCCAGCTTGAATGACTCGAAGCATGGCCGGGTCATTTTGATCAGACAGGATGCTTTCTGGTCGGCCAAGTCTTCGGGTTTTGCCACGTCCTTGGCATTGATAATAGCAACCTGATTTTCACGCTGATAGTTGCTATCTACGTTTATCAATATTTTACGATAGCCATTGCTTTCGCCATTTTTTAGGTCGTCAAGCGCCCCAGGAATCTGTACGGCCTTGAGCAATGGATTTTGCCAGACATGAACGAGTTTCTGGCGCAAGATCCCGCTTTCATTGGTGCAATGAGCGGCATAAACGAAACCGCCTAGCTCCTCAACTTTAGCAAGGAGATCATTCCCCCCAAGATTGGACGGCCAAACACCGTTATCAGGATCAGTCAAACCTAATGCGCCAAGATAGCGATTAAGTTGGTCTCTTGAGGTGTCTTCCGAGAACAGACACACAAAATGCGTTTTCTCGGTGGAACAAATCTCAAAACCCGGGAATACCAGAATGCCGTTGGCATTCATGACCGTGCGAATAGCATCCACACCATCGACATTGCCGTGATCTGCCCAACCAATCACCTTGATCTCGTTATCCTTTGCGATACGCAGCAGTTCTTGATTGTACTGATCTTCCGTCAGGCCGTGGTCGCTACCACGCAAGGTTATATAACCCGCCGGGTTGACTTGCAGGGCGCATTTCCAAAATCTGGCTTTTGTATATTGTCCGGTCATAACAATCCCCCCGATTCAGTGATTTTTCCCATCATACCCGAAACACCTTCATCACCTCATCGCCCAGGTGGTTGATCACCTTGACCGCAATCCGCCCGGTCTCGGGCTTATCGAAAGGGCGGGAGGTGTCGCTGTTCAGCGTTGCCCAGGCTTCTTCGTTGATCTCCGCCTTGAGGGTGGTTTTGAGCGCCTTGTAGGGATCGCCCGACCCCAGGAAGTAGGCGTGGCGGACAAAAAAGCTTTCTTCATTATAGTCGGTATCGATGAACCAGCAGGCTATGCCTTCGGCGGAATCGCTCCTGACCTCGCCGGAGTTGGGGTCAAAGACGTCCACGCCGTTGACCTTGACCTGGATCTGGTCATCCGCTGCCTTGATGATATCGATATCCGGTTCGCCGAAGATGACAAAGAGATTGCCCTTGCCGGTGTTCTTGAGGTCATCGGCCATGTGCAGGTCGGCGTTCATCCGGGCTTTGAGCACCGGGATGCGGCCGAGTTTGTCGAACTCGGAGGAGTGGGCATCGTAGTTGAAGGCGCAGGCAATGAGCACATCAAACCCGGCATCACCGGCCTCGCGGGCCGCCTGCACCAGATCGGGACGGGAGACGGTGCCGAACTCGGGGCCTACGAAAATCGCTGCGCGCTTTTCTGAAGTTTGAAGAGTGAAGGGTGAAGAATGAAAGTCGGCAGATCCACCCTCTTTTTTTTCACTCTTCACTCTTCCCACTTCACTCTTCTCCTCGTATCGTCCTTCGGCGCAGACCAGATCGCCGGGCCAGGGGGTCAGCGAGGTGAAGGTGATCTTGTCTTCCTTATGGGCCTGCTGAACCCCGGCAGTTTTCAGGTTTTCCAGGATCATGGCGGTAAAATCCCGCTCCTCGCCGTAGCTCCCTTTGGGCTCCATCGTGGTGTCGAGCAACTCGTCATCAGCGCCGACGGCCAGCACCCGGTGCGGCGACAGGCTCTCAACGGTGAAGGGACCAGCCACCCGCACCTTTTTCCTGTCCTCATAGGGTTTGTCATAGAGGTATTCAAACTCGGCCTTGGCACCAATAGAGGCGTCGATCGCCTTTTGCCGGGCGACTCTCTCCGACCAGAACTGTTCGTGAAGTGGTTTGGCTTCGATTGGCCAATTCGAGGGGAACTCGCGTGGTATCTCCCATTCGGCGAGAGAAGTTTGAAGAGGGAAGGGTGAAGAGGGAAATTTAGTCGATTGCCCCTCCTTGTCTTTCATTTCACCCTTCACCCTTCCCACTTCACTATTCAGCCGCAGGCGTAAAGGCTCGAGTTTTTCCTGGAATTTTTCCCAGATGACGTCGATTTCGCTGTTGTTGGCGATGGATTTCAGGGTGATGTGCGGCACCCGTTCATAGACAAAACCCTGGCGGATATCGCCCCGGCTGGGCTGGCTCGATGGCACGGTGCGGGTGATTTCTGCTTCCTTCTCCTGCCCGTCCCTGGAGTCGGCCAGCAGGTAATAGGAGTAGCGGGCGCCCATGATCCTGGCCCGGGCCAGGGCCAGGGCGACCCGTGAGGTGTCGATGGTGATCCAGCGGCGGCCCCACTGCTCGGCCACATAGGCGGTGGTGCCGGAACCGCAGGTGGGGTCCAGGACGAGATCGCCGGGGTCGGTGGCCATGAGGATGCAGCGTTGAATTACGCTAACGCCAGTTTGAACTACATAGAACTTAGGGTCGCTAAACCCACTAATGCGGGTATCAGTCCATAAACTATCAACCGCAACAGAAGCAAAGTCGTCGAAGAAACGCTTGTAGGAAAGAGTCTTACCAACACCATATAATCGATCTGCTTTCACAAGCCTAAATGCACCTGAAGTGTTGGTTTTCCACCCCCCTTTACTTGGAAAAAATCTCTTCCCATGATGTTTTATCTCAAAAGTTGTCGATGCACCGCCTGTTTGGGATGTGAATTGATCGTATCTGAATCTCCGGAAATTCCGTGATAGGCCTTCCTCATAATTCTTCATTCTCATGGCCTCGTCTTGTGCCCATCGGTACTGCCCGGACTCATCCTCTTTTGCTTTATACATTTTTCTAAACTTCAGACTATTCTTGTTTTTCGCATACCAGAGGATGGTGTCACCGATCCCTGCTAAATGCTGGGCAGTCTGACTACTAGTTGATAAGCTCGCCCGCTGACGCGGACGAGCTTATCGCCGCTGTTGAGGCTCAACAGCGGCGTTAGATAGTGGATACTTGAAATGTTGTTACTATCCCCAAACACCTCATCCATCAGCGCCCGCACCCTGTGCACATTCTCATCCCCAATCTGCACAAAAATCGACCCTGAATCCGTCAGCAGATCACGGGCCACGGTCAGCCGGTCCCGCAGATAGGTCAGATAGGAGTGAATCCCGTCCCGCCAGGTATCCCGGAAGGCCTTGACCTGCTCCGGCTCGCGGGTGATGTGGCCGGCATTGCCGTCCTTGACGTCGCGGCTGGTGGTGGACCACTGGAAGTTGGAGTTGAACTTGATGCCGTAGGGCGGGTCGAAATAGATGCACTGCACCTTGCCGCGCAGCCCCTCACGTTCGGTAAGACTTGCCATGACCTGCAGGCTGTCGCCCAGGATCATGCGGTTGGCCCAGTGGGCGTCGTGCTGGTAAAATTCGGTCCTGGCGCTCTCGCTGGGCAGGCCGTTGAAATCGGCAAAGAGATCGAGTTGCCGGGCCTTGCCGCTTTCCTCCTGCACCCTGGTCTGCCGCAGCAGATCGTCGATCAAGACCTTGGGATGGACTTTTTCCTGGATATAGAGGGGCGGGGCCTGGACCACCAGGTCGGACCAGTCCTGCTCGTCCTTGCCGCGCCAGACCAGCTGCGGGTCCAGATCGCGGTTGCGCCGCTCGTAGGCCACCCGCACCGAACTCTTTTCGGCCTCGTGCATGATCGACTGATGCTCGGCGGTGGGGATATTTTTGCGACTCGCTTCAGCGTGGGTCAATGTTTCCACGGTTTTGCTATCTATCTTCTTCATGGTCATGTTGTTGTTCCTTGTCGCAAAAAGGGTGAAGAGTGAAGTTCGAAATTACCTTTTCTCCTCACGTGGGGCATTTCCCGGGTTTTTTCTGGCTGTCTTGATGATCGATGTCAGGATGGCGATAAGCTGATTCGATTCATCAACCAAGTCCTTCAACTTGAGGTCGATTACAATTTCTGTCGCTACCAGCAACCGAAGCCAGTAATTGGTTTCACGGGCTTCCTTACAGGCAATGGAGTATTTGGCGATAAAGTCCGCCTTGCTCTGGCTGCCTTGCCCCTCTTCGACGTTGGCGCCGATTGATGTCCCGGCCCTTAAGAGCTGGTTGGCCAACGTACGGCTTACCCCAGGCACCTGTTCAAGCACCTGGCACAATTTCACTACCCGGCAGGCAAACGCAAACGTACGCTCCGGCAAGTCTCTCCTCGGCTCTGACATTTCACTCTTTACTCTTTACTCTTCACTCTTCACAATTTTCTCCCTCTTAACCGCTTCTGGAAGCTCCTTGAAATTCTCCCGGCTCGACACCCGTTTGCCTGATTTCTTCTCCAAGTCCCGGCGGGCATTGCCGGCAACCGTACCCCCTTCGATGGCCGCGCCCCGATTCTCGCCATAGCCCTGGGCATCCTTATTGCGGGCGATCTCGGTGGTGGAGGCCTCGCCCAACATGGTGAAAATCAGCTCCAGATCTGTCATGTGGTCACGCAGGTTGTCCGCTGGTTTTTCCAGACTCTTGAACGCCTTGTACTCCGCAGGCGTCATGCCGAAAGTGGCACGGCTGATCTCGGCGGTGAGAATGGCGTATTCTCTTTGCTCCTTCACCCCGCGCTTCTGCCACTCGTTGGTCAGTTCGTCCCGGATGGCAATGCCGCGCACCCGTTTTTCAATCCATTCGTCGCTGTAGCCTTTGGCCTTGTACAACTCCCGCATGCGTTTGGCGGCCAGCTCCGGGTTTTCGATTTCCTCCAGCCGCTCATAGCCGACTCGGGCCAGCCAGAGCTTAAAGGGCTCGGCCTTGGGCGAGGGGATGGACTGGATGATGCGCAGCAGCCCTTCAGCATGCGAGCAGTCGGTTTCACGCAACTTGCCATCCGGTGCTTCGAGTTTGAACCGTCGACAGATTGTCGACAGTTCAAGGCCGCTGATCTTCTCCCGTTGCTTGATACGGTACCAATAGTCTTTTGGATTCGGACTGTCGGTTAACACCGCAACCACATCGATGACGGAAAAATACCACAGATGATCCGTCTCGTTCCAAATGGATCGAATTTTTTTGGATTCAAATATCTTGATATTGCTCATAAACTACCTTCACTCTTTACCCTTTCCGCAATTATTTGATTGAACCGTTCCTCCACCCTGGCCTCGAAATCCGTCTCAATCCGGTAGACCTCGGTGAACTCGGCAAAGGCCCACCTACCATAGTGCTCCAGGTTGTTTACCCCCGGCACCCAGTAGGTTTCCATGGTGGACTTCTTTTCCTTGGCGTCCTCACGGCGGTAGCCCTTGATCTCAACGATGAGGTGGAGAGGGTCATCATCGCCCTGTCCATCGTCCACCATTACAATGAAATCAGGAATGTAGGTACGCGTCTCCGAGCCATAGCGGTACGGCACTTCCAGCCCGAGGTTGTGGTTCTTGACGTAGGCCTTGACCTTGGCGTGGGATTCGGCCACCCGGCAGAATTCCGCCTCCCAGCCGCTGTCCAGCACCACCCAGTTAACGTGACAAAAACGGGCATCGGTCTGCCAGCGGTCTTTCTTGGAGGTGTTGAAGTTGACGTGGCTGGTGGAACCGACCGGGTTGTAGGGATCGAGTACCGCCTTGATGGGCCGGTTGCCTTGTTCCGCCCTGGTGATGGCAGCGGTGATGCGCTCGCAGGCCATGTCCGCCAGTTCCTGATACATGAGCTGGGCCGGATAGGTACTCCCCTTGCAGACCAGACAGGTATCGAGCCACTGTTTGGTGATTCGTTTCAACTGGCCGAAGAGGTGAAGTTTGGGTTCCTCGCCGGGGTCGCGCCATTTGGTATAAAGCAAACGCTGGGTGAGATGAAACAGCAGGGTGGAACGGCGCATATCTTCGAGATGCTTCAGGCTCAGATCGACCGCCTCGCCGATAATACCGGCATTCATGGTGATGGAAGGACCAACAATATCCGGAGAAAGCTCCAGCACGGAATCGTCGTTGAACTCGGCGGTCAGCCTTTCTTCCGGCAGTTCCACCCGGTAGCCTGCCACCCGGGGGAAACGGATTTCCAGGTGGTCGCGATCCGGGCGCACCGCCTTGACCTGCACCGTTTCCCGGGGCGGCTGGGGAGGGGCCACCACCGGCTTGGCGGTGAAGTCAAAGGGAATGCCCAGCACATCGGCATATTCAACATTGAACAGATCCTCCTCGTTCAGGTCATAGGACTGACGGCGCAGAGCCCGGCCGATGACCTGCTCGCAGAGCAGCTGGGTGCCGAAAGCGCGCACCCCGAGGACATGGGTAACGGTGTTGGCGTCCCAACCCTCGGTGAGCATGGAGACCGAGACCACGCAGCGGATCGATTCACCCAGGCGCCCCTCTTTGCCCACGGTGTTCATGACCTCGCGCAACAGGTCCTGATCGGTAAGGTTCTCGGCCTGACGGAGGTCACCGGTGCGCTCGACGATCTCGCGCCGGAAGCGATCGATTTCATCGGCTGCCATTTTGCGGAAATTGCTGTCCAGAGCATCGCCTGATTCAAGCTGCTCGCTGTCAATCAGCAGGGTGCGGGGCCGCCCCAGTTGGTTGCCGTGTTCATCGAAGTTGCGAAACAGAGCCAGCCGGCCGTTTTCCAGGGTGCTGGTGCCGTCCTCATTCTTACGATGGAAACCGGAGATGAAGTCATACACCAGCTTGGAGATGGAGGTATTCTGGCAGACCACGATGAAGCAGGGCGGCACCGAAATTCCTTCCTGCTGCCAGAGCTGGAAGGTTTTTTCGTAATGACCGTAAAGTGCTTCCAAAGCGGTCTGCAACCTGACCGGCAAACTGAGGGGATCAAGATCCTTCGCCTTGCCGCGCCCTTTTTTGGGCATATCCTTGCGAATATGCTCCCAGAGATTGCGGAACATGGGCATTTCATCGCCGGGCAGGTTCTGGGCCACCGGCACCCGAGGCAGTTTGACAATGCCGCATTCGATGGCATCCATAAGGGAAAAATCACTCATGGTCCAGGGAAAGAGAGTGCCCTCGGCATAACCGGAGCCACTGAGAAAAAACGGGGTGGCCGAAAGATCGAGGACCCGACTCAGGCCGAGTTTGCGGTTGACGATTTCAAGTCCGGAAATCCAGAGGCGGGCGGCCTCGTTGTTCTTTTCCGCCTCTTTGCGTTCGTCGCCTTTCAGCTTTTCCTCTTCCTCGTCACCCGGCTTTTCCCGGTAGCAGTGATGGGCCTCGTCATTGATGGCAATAATGTTTTTCATGCCCATCAGGTCCGGCATCACCCGCTGGAGCATCTGCCCCTCGGTTTCCAGGGTGTGCAACTCTTCACCGCCGCGCCCCTGCAGCAGCAGTCTGCCTCCCTTGGAAAGCTCCAGCCGCTCCCGGAGCTTAAAGGCGTGGTAGTTGGTGATGACGATCTTGGCTCGCTCCAGATCTCCCAACATATCGTGGGGAATCAGCTCCCGGCTCTGGTAATAGCTGTCCGGATCATTGGGCTGCAAAACGCGCAAACGGTCACGGATGGTAATGCCGGGGGTGACGATCAGAAAGCCGCGGCTGAACTTTTTGCTGGCGGGGCGGCGCACGGCGTTGATGGTCTGCCAGGCGATCAGCATGGCCATGACCGTGGTTTTGCCCGCGCCGGTGGCAAGTTTCAGGGCCAAGCGCAGCAATTCGGGATTGGCATCATGGTTGGCGCTGGCCAGGTGCTCGATAAAACGGGTGCCGCCCTTGCCGATTTTTGGAGCCACCTCGGTCAACCAGATGGCGGTTTCAACCGCCTCGACCTGACAGAAGAACGGCCTTATTGAACTGAAACGGTGGTGCCGCCAGTGCTGGAGCAGACGAGCGGTTTCAGGGGTTACCTGCCAGTCACCGGGGTTCTGCCGGCTTCGCCACTGGTCGACATGCCTGCGAAGTTCATTGATGATTGAGGTGGGGTCGTACTGCTGGGTTTGGGATGTCAAATCATGCACGGCAAAAAGGCTTTGCTGGATCGCCTTGCCCTGCCGCTTTCTTGGTTTGGGAATAGGGGTGATAAACTTGGCGGGCCGGCGGTTCTCAACAATCTTTTGCGTCGGCTGGCCCTGATCATCAAGCTCCCAGTGCCGGACCGGATCGACATAGGGGGAGTTGAGAATAGGCTTTTCGAAAAATCGGTTATCCATGTTTACTCTTCTCCCGATGGCCAAGGCATAAGCTTTACTCCAGCAAAAACATACTCAACTGCGCAAAAGATTTATGCAGTAAATACCCGCTATCTGCGCAATGTTCAAGCGCATATTCCCTCTTTTTGGCCGTACTCCAGCAGAATTATCCTGACATCATCGGGAATATTCTCATTTTTCCACGGCACCTCCGACAAAATTGTCCCCCTCCTTCATTTTTGTAACCTTTCCGACAAATGTCGAGGTCTGTGCCGGACTGCACCAATGCACGGCAAAACCGTCTTCACCGCGCAACGCATTGTAATCACGCACTTTTGTCATCATAATTTCTCATGGCACACCGGTTGCTTAACCAGTGATCAAACAGGACTAAACAGCCACTGCGACATAATCACCTTTCAGTCATTTTCACCAGGGATCACTATGGAAACAACTGCCTTAAAAGAAAGAGAAACGCAGATTTACCGCAAGGGGGAATCAACCTTTGAAATTACCTGCAACAAGGACAGCCTGGCCGGCGCGGTCAGCCAGCGGGCCTGTGTCTTCTGTGGTTCCAGGGTCGTCCTCTACCCCATTGCCGATGCCCTGCATCTGGTGCATGGCCCAATCGGCTGCGCGGTCTATACCTGGGATATCCGCGGCGCCCTGTCCTCCGGCCCGGAACTGCACCGCCTGAGCTTCTCCACCGACCTGCAGGAACGGGACGTGATTTTCGGCGGCGAAAAAAAGCTGGAAAGCGCGCTGCATGAGCTCATTGACCGGCACAGCCCCAAGGCGGCCTTTGTCTACTCCACCTGCATCGTGGGCATCATCGGTGACGACCTGGAAGCGGTCTGCCGCAGGGTGACCGAAGAGAAAGGCATCCCGGTTATTCCAGTGCAATCCGAGGGTTTCAAGGGCAACAAACGCTCCGGCTACAAGGCTGCCTGCAATGCCATGTTCCGCTTGATCGGCACCGGCGACACCAGCGGCATATCCAAATACAGCATCAACATCCTCGGCGACTTCAACCTGGCCGGGGAGATCTGGATGGTGCGCGAGTATTTCCGGCGCATGGGCATCGAGGTGGTGGCCAACATCACCGGCGACGGCCGCATCGGCGATATCTGCCGGGCCCATGGCGCCGCCCTGAACGTAGTGCAGTGTTCCGGGGCCACCATGGATCTGGCCAACATGATGGAAGAGAAATACGGCACCCCCTCCATGCGCGTCTCCTATTTCGGCATCGAGGATATGTCCGAGGCCCTGTACGATGTGGCCCGCTTCTTTAAGGACCCGGACATCATGGAACGTACACGTCTATTGATCCAGGAGGAGGTGCAGAAAATCTATCCGGAGCTGCAGAAGTACAAAAAGGCCCTGACCGGCAAAAAAGCAGCCATATACGTGGGCGGCTCCTTCAAGGCCTTTTCCCTGGTCAAGGCCTTTCGCCTCATCGGCATGGATGTGGTGATGGTGGGTTCCCAGACCGGTACCACGGAAGACTATCAGGAGCTTGAGGCCATCACTGACCCCGGCACCATCATTGTTGATGACTCCAATCCCCTGGAGCTAACCTCCTTTCTCAAGGAAAAGGAAGTGGATGTCTTTGTCGGCGGGGTGAAGGAGCGACCCATCGCCTACAAACTGGGGGTGGGATTCTGCGACCACAACCATGAACGTAAAGAGGCACTGGCCGGCTTTACCGGCATGCTCAATTTTGCCCGGGAGGTCTATTCATCGGTCATGAGCCCGGTATGGAAATTCGTGCCCCGCAATACGAAAGGAAACGATCAAACGTTCAAGCGCTGAAACATCAGGAGAAGATCCCATGACCAAAATGCCCAACTACATATCAACGACCAATGCCTGCAAACTGTGCAAACCCCTGGGCGCCTCCCTGGCCTTCCGCGGCATGGAGGGCACCGTCCCCTATCTGCACGGCTCCCAGGGCTGCGCCACCTATATGCGGCGTTACATTATCAGCCATTATAATGAACCCATTGATATCGCCTCGTCATCACTCAGCGAAAAGCATGCAATCTATGGCGGAGCAGCCAATCTGAAGCAGGGTCTGACCAATGTCACTAAAAAATACCAGCCGCAGATGATCGGCATTGCCACCACCTGTCTCACCGAGACCATCGGCGATGATGTGCCGATGATTATCAAAGAATACAAACGGGAAACCGAAGCAGCAAACAGGCCGCTGCTGGTGCATGTCTCCACCCCGAGCTATTCCGGCACCCACATGGAAGGCTTCCACGCCGCAGTGGCCGCCGCTGTTGACCAGCTTGCCCTAAGTCCTGCGGTGACCAACGATACCGTCAACCTGCTGCCCGGCTTTGTCTCGTCGGCTGATTACCGCTACCTGCAGGAGATCATGGATGATTTCGGCATCAAGACAACCATGCTGCCCGATCTGTCGACAAGCATGGACGGCCCGGCCATGCTTGAGTACGAAAAAATTCCCGGCGGCGGCACCCCCCTTGAATCCATCCGGCAGATGGGCGGGGCCAAAGCGACCGTTGAGTTCGGCCGCACCCTGGGCAAGACCAGAACCGGTGCCACCGTTCTTAAGCAGAAATTTGGCATGAGAAGTCACCGGCTGGGTCTGCCCATGGGCATCAGCGAGACTGACCGTTTCTTTGCCTGTCTGGAAACCCTCAGCGGACGCACGACACCGGCAAAGTATGCAGATGAACGCGGCCGTCTGGTGGATGCCTATGTGGACGCCCACAAGTATGTGTTCGGCAAAAAGGCCATTATCTATGGCGAAGAGGATATGGTGGTGGGCCTGACCTCTTGGCTCGCAGAAATCGGCGTAACGCCCATCCTCTGCGCTACCGGAGGCAGGAGCGGTCATTTTGCCGAGGCCATCGCCGCGGTCACCGACGGCGTGCTGGCCGAGCAGCCCAAGGCTTACGAGGGCATGGATTTTTTTGATATCGCCGAAGAGGCGGAAACCTTAGGCCCGGATCTGCTGGTCGGCCACAGCAAGGGTTATCCCCTGGCTCGTAAACTGAACATACCACTCATCCGGGTTGGGTTTCCCATCCATGATCGGATCGGCGGCCAGCGCATCATCCACCTGGGTTACCGTGGGACGCAACAGCTCTTTGATCTGGTGGTCAACAGCCTGATCGAGAAAAAGCAGAACGACTCCACCGTGGGCTACAGCTATATGTAAAAAACGTTTCAGCGTGCAAACGTTCAAACGCTGGAACGCTCTGGAACGCTGGAACGCTGGAACGTTTGAACAATAATCACATTTATCAATATCAGATTCCGGAGCTTGTCATGAAAAAAGACTACAGTCACCATCCCTGTTTTAATGCCAAGGTAAAGGGCCAATTCGGCCGGGTTCATCTGCCGGTTGCCCCGAAATGCAATATCAAATGCAATTACTGTAACCGGAAATATGACTGTGTCAACGAATCGCGACCCGGCGTAACCAGCACCATACTCACCCCGCAGCAGGCCCTCACTTACATGGACAAGGTGCTGGAAAGAGAGCCCCGCATTTCGGTGGCCGGCATCGCAGGCCCTGGCGATCCCTTTGCCAATTCCGAGGAAACCCTGGAGACCATGCGGCTGATCCGGGAGAAATACCCGCACATGATTCTCTGTCTGGCCAGCAATGGCATGAACCTGGCCCCCCATGTTGAGGCCCTGGCCGAGCTGGACGTCTCCCATGTCACGGTGACGGTGAACGGCGTCGACCCTAATGTGATCAAAAACATTTACGGATGGGTGCGGGACGGCAACGTGGTGTACCGCGGTATCCAGGCCGCGGAACTCATCCTCGCCAGACAACTCAAGGCCATCACCAAGCTGAAGGAACACGATATCACCGTCAAGATCAACACCATTGCCATCCCGGGCATTAATGATCATCATATAGAAGAGGTGGCTAAAAAAATGGCTGAGCTGGGCGCGGATCTCTTTAACTGCATGGCCATGTTCCCCAATGTGGACACCCCCTTTGCCGATATCCCGGAACCCAGCAAACAGAAAATGGCGACGCTACGCAAAAAGGCGGAGAAATACCTGCCCCAGATGCGGCATTGCACCCGCTGCCGGGCCGATGCCGTGGGCCTGCTCGGCCATGACCAGAGCAAAGAAATGCACGGCTGCCTGTCTGCCTGCGCCTCCCTGCCCCCTGTTACTGAACAGGACAGGCCCTATGTGGCGGTGGCCACCCTTGAGGGTGTGCTGGTCAACCAGCATCTGGGTGAGGCGAACCTTTTTCAGATCTGGGAGCAAAAAGAGGACGGCACCTTCAACATGGTTGAGGAACGGCCCGCGTCCCTGCCTGGCGGCGGTCCGCAGAGATGGCATAACCTGGCCCGGTCCCTCAGGGACTGCCGGGCGGTGCTGGTCAATGACCTGGGGGAAGCGCCGAAGGAAATCCTCAGCAAAATGGGGGTGAAGCCGGTGACCATGAGCGGCTTTATCGAGATGGGGCTTGAAGCAGTATACAGCGGCAAGGATCTGAGCAAGCTCAAGGGCCGCCAGAACAAATGCACCTCAAAAGGTGCCTGCACCGGCGGCGGAACCGGCTGCGGTTGATGCCCGGGGAAAAACGGACAAGAATCAAAGTCTTTTTTTCACCACAGAGCACACAGAACCAAAAGAGAAATATCTTTTATTACAGTCAGTTATCTTTGTTGACTCTGTGTGCTCTGTGGTAAATTATTAGTTTCGCGAGACAGTCAATCACAAAGGAGGAGAAGAAATGCAAATAGGGATCGTTTCCACTGACGGCAAGAATGTCAATGACCATTTCGGCAAGGCGGAACGCTTTCTGATCTATGAGGCGGGCACGGCTGGTGTGACCAAGGTCACGGAAAGGAAGATTTCCTGCCTGTCAACCGGCGACAAATCCCACCAGTTTGATGCGGCCCGTTTTGACTTAGGAGCTGTAAAATAATAACATGGCCACTTAGCTTCCAGTGGGGACGATTGAATAATTCCACTCGCCATGAAAATCTTCACGCAAGATACGTATAGTTTCGAGTTCTTCGTCGGTTACTTTGATACCCGTCGGATAT
>JAHILF010000140.1 GCA_018897105.1 Pseudomonadota bacterium | reverse complement strand
TAACTTAAGAGGGAGTTGCAGAGGGGACTGATTTTATTTTTCCTTTGCCAAAGCCGGGGACAGAATGATTTTCGCCAAAACAGCGAAAAAAATTCAGTCCCCTCAGTCTTGAAGAAAAATTAAATCTGTCTCCCGACCTTCAAATGAATGGCAGGCCGGTTGATGAATCGTCATCATAACCTGCCTGCCGCTGACAGAGGTTCAGCCGTTAGAAATCCTGGAAATCATCATCGTCGAGCGGGATGATTTCCTGCGGGGACTGTTGTTTGGCCGTTGTTTGTTTTTTCCGGGCTGTGCTCGCCGGCAGATGTTTAATCTGTTTCGGCGCAGCTGTCATTTTTCCGGTGCTGGCCGGGGGCGATGTTCTGTGCGGCAACTGTCGTGCCGCGATTGCGGTATCCTTATCGCCCTGCACCATTCGCCGCATATCCATGACTACATCATCCATGGCTGCGGCCTGGGCTGACAGCTGCTCAGCGGCGGAAGCCGCCTCCTCTGAGGCCCCGGCATTTGCCTGGGTTACCTTGTCGATCTCGTTAACCGCCTTATTGATCTGCTCAATACCCTTGGACTGTTCGCTGGAGGCAGTGGCTATCTCGGAGATGAGGGTGCTCACCTTGTCGGTGGACTGGGCGGCATGGGTGAATGACGCGCTTGTTTCCTGCAGAAGTTTCTCGCCGGTGCGCACCTTGTTGACCGTGGCATCAATAAGGGTTGAGGTGTTTTTGGCGGATTCCGCCGCCCGCATGGCCAGATTCCTTACCTCGTCCGCGACTACAGCAAAGCCTGCCCCTGCCTCACCGGCCCTGGCGGCCTCAACCGCGGCATTCAAGGCCAGCAGATTGGTCTGGAATGCGATCTCGTCAATGGTTTTGACGATTTTCTGTGTTTCAGCACTGGCAGCGGAAATTTCCCCCATGGACAAAGTCAGTTTTTTCATGGACTGGTCGGCGTCGCTGATAGCCGATTTGGTCTCCCGCATCAGGTTGTCCGCCTGCTTGGTGTTATCGGCACTCTGACGGATAAGCGATGACATCTCCTCCAGGGAAGAGGAGGTCTCCTCAAGGGTGGCTGCCTGCTCCGAGGCGCCTTCGGCCAGACTATGGCTCGCCTCGGCAATCTGGTCAGCAGCGGCATTGACCTCGGTGGAGCTTTGGCTGAGTCGTTTGACCGTGCCGCTTAACAGGCTGATTATGCCCTTGGTCGAGAACAAGGCGATGAGAATGCCGAGAACAAGGGGGATGCATGCCAGAGCGGACACCCTGACCCTGGTTGCCTTCGCCGCCGAAAGCATGGCGTCCTCGGTCATGATGTTTTTCTTGATTTCTTCATGGATTTGGCCAATAATGGCGCGCACCTCTTTGAGGGCGGGCATGGTGCGATTGGCATAGATTTCCCTTGCCCCCTCCATGCCTTCCAGTTCGTGCTCGGCCTCACTGCGTAATCTCTGCAGTTTGTCAACCGTGCCCTGCAGCATGGGCGTGGTTTCCTGCTGGAAGATTCTGGTCGCTTCATCCCGGTTGCCTGCCGCCAGGGCCTCCTTGATGCGGTTGGCTGACTGATGCAAGGCGTTATGGGTCTCGGGGATGCTGTCCCATGTCTTTTTGAATGTGTCGTTGGCATTGGCATAGACCCTCTTCGCATCGTCGGAAAGAAACCATTTACCCAGCAGGCATTTGGCGGGGTCGGTCTGTACATTTTCCATGGCGGCATTGCCATTGAAGAGGGCGTCGCGGATCTTCCCGGCCCAGGCAAGATGGGCTGCCTCTATTTCCACGAAAAGGACCGGCAGGGTGGCGTCTCCCGGGCGGAAAACCTTGGCAATGGCAAGAGCGGATTCGTGCAGAATGCGATGCGGTTCCTCGATTTTCTTGAGCAACGGGGAAAGAGAGGGAATGAGCTTTTCGGCCTCTTTGCGCTTGTCGCTGTACAGCCACTGTCCCAGGCCGCATTTGTGGTCATCGGTCTCCACCTTGAGTTCTGTGACCGTGCTGTCATTCAAAAGGGCGTTGACCTGGCTTGACCAGTTGAGATGGTCCACTTCCTGCTGGGTGACCAAAACGTTCAGGTTGTTGCCGCTGATGACCTCTTCGGCGTTGCGGGCAATCGTGCCGATGCCCAGATAGTTGATGACGCCGAGCAGCAGCAGCAGCAAAAGAATCATCGCATAGCCGAGAACGATTTTCTTGCCGATTGTCAGGTTTTTCCAGTTCATGGTGTTTGCCTCGAAGAGGGTTTATATTAAGTTAGAAATTTTTTCTCTTTTATCATTTGGACCGATCATGGGTGGGATTTTCATGCGGCACGGGATGAGACAAAAAAACGTTATGAATAATCATCAACAAATGGTACCTGGCTGTCAAGGTTAACTTGACAGCCAGGTACCATTTGTCCCGTATGAATTGGGAAGGGAGAACATTTATCAGTTCTTTTTATGATGGAGGGAAGCTGATAATAACATTATCAGTATTAACTCCTAACAGCCAAGTGTCACTTGGTGGTGTCAGGCGTTTTTTCCTATTTTTTCCCAGCTGTCGCGCAGAGTTACGGTGCGGTTGAACACGGGTCTGGCAGGAGCGGTATCCACTGAATCAAGGCAGAAATAGCCGAGACGCTCAAACTGGAAGCGGTCATTCACACCTGCCGCGGCAAGGCCCGGTTCGAGCCGACAGTCGGTCAGGGGCAGCAGGGAATTTGAATTGAGATGGCTCATGAAACTGGTTTCCTTGTCTGCTTCCGGGTTTTCCACGTTAAAGAGACGGTCGTACAGACGGACCTCCGCACTGATTGCGTGACGGGCCGAAACCCAGTGCAGTGTTCCCTTGACTTTCCTGCCGTCAGGCGATGAGCCGCCGCGGCTGGCAGGATCATAGGTGCAGTGCAGCTCGATAATTTTTCCGCTCTGTTCGTCTTTGACAACCTTGTCGCAGGTGATGAGATAGGCGGCGCGCAGACGCACCTCCCGCCCCGGAGCCAGTCTGAAGAACTTCTTGGGCGGCTCCTCCAGGAAATCATCCTGCTCGATATAGATTTCCCGGCAGAAGGTCACCTGCCGTTTGCCCATCTCCGGATTTTTCGGATGGTTGTCAATCTCCAGCTCCTCTTCCTGCTCCTGGGGATAATTGGTAATTACCACCTTGAGCGGACGCAGTACCGCCATGGCCCGGGGCGCGGTGTCGTTGAGGTCATTGCGGATGGCGTTTTCCAGCACCCCCATGTCCACCCGGCTTTCCCGCTTGGCCAGACCGATGGTGTCGCAGAAACTGCGCATGGCGGCCGGGGTGTAGCCCCGGCGCCTGAGGCCGGAGATGGTCAGCATGCGCGGGTCGTCCCAGCCGCTGACACGCTTTTCGTTTACCAGTTTCAGCAGTTTGCGCTTGCTCATCACCGTATAGGTGAGATTAAGCCGGGCAAACTCGATCTGCTGGGGATGTGCGGGCGTCTGCAGGGTGTCCAGCAGCCAGTCATAGAACGGCCGATGATCCTCAAATTCCAGGGTGCAGAGCGAGTGGGTGATTTTCTCGATGGCATCGGAGATGGGGTGGGTGTAATCGTACATCGGATAAAGGCACCATTTGTCCCCGGTGCGATGATGGCTGGCATGCAGGATGCGGTAAAGCACCGGGTCGCGCATGTTGATGTTACCGGAACTCATATCGATTTTGGCCCGCAGCACATGGGTGCCGTCGGCGAATTCCCCGGCCCGCATGCGGGTAAAGAGGTCGAGATTTTCCTCCAGGCTCCGGTTGCGAAAAGGGCTTTCTCGGCCCGGTTCGGTAAGGGTGCCCCGGTATTCCCGGATCTCCTCGGCCGACAGGCTGCACACATAGGCCTTACCCATTTTGATCAGTTGAACGGCATAGTCGTAGAGCTGTTCAAAATAGTCCGAGGCAAAGAAAAGATTGTCGCCCCAGTCAAAGCCCAGCCATTTCACATCCTTTTTGATGGACTCCACATAGGCGATTTCCTCCTTGCTGGGATTGGTGTCGTCAAAGCGCAGATGACAGACCCCGTTGTTTTCCAGGGCCACGCCGAAATTGAGACAGATCGATTTGGCGTGACCGATATGCAGAAAGCCGTTGGGCTCAGGTGGAAAGCGGGTGGTCACCCGGCCGCCATGTTTGTTGTTTTTCAGGTCCTCGGCAATAATGGTCCGGATGAAGTCTCTGGATTGCGGATTGCGGATTGCGGATTGGGGATTGCTGCCTTCTGTGTGCATAGTATTACCTGATCTCGGGTGAGTTGTTTTGTTCCTTCTGCCTTGGGCGGGCATAAAACCCGCCCCTACATCCTTTTGCCTGTCTTTTACTCAAAATATTTTGCCGCATTCCGCAGTCTGGCCACCACCTTTTCCCGGCCCAGGTGGGTGAAAAGCTCAAACATGCTCGGACCCTTTACCAGGCCGGTGATGACGGCCCGGGAGGCATTAATCGGGATGCCGGGCTTGACCCCGATTTCCTCGGCAAACTCTCTGGCAGCCTGTTCGGCGCTCTCATTGGTGAACTCGGGCAGGGCCTCAAAGCGGTCGGCCAGCATGGGCAGCCAGTTCTTCAGCTCGGGATACTTGAGAAGATTTTTCGTCAGGGCGGCCTCCTCAATGTCAAAGTCATCGGCAAAATAGGCCCGGCCAAGGGTGGTGAAATCCTTCAGGGTATGAAAACGGTCACGGATCATATCAAGGGTCTGCAGATACCACTCTTTTTTGTCTGTGTCATAGGTATCGTCCCACAGCTTGGCCTCCTGCAGCTCCTTTTTAACCAGTTCGCCGATTTCCGCAATGGGCATGGTGCGCAGGTACTGGGCATTGATATTGATCGCCTTGGGATCGGTGAAAAACTTCGGGTCGTCCTTGCGGTAATTGAAGATGGCGTGTGATTTGTTGATCCGCTCCAGGGTAAAGGCCTCGATGAGTTCTTCCTTGGTGAAGATCTCCCGGTCATCACCGGGGGACCAGCCCAGCAGTACCAGAAAATTGACCAGGGCCCAGGGGATAAAACCTTTTGCCCGGTAGAACTGGACGGCGACAATTTCCCCGTGGCTGCGCTTGGAGATCTTGGCCTTATTGAGGTCCAGGGTAAGGGGCATGTGGGCGAAAACCGGAATCTGCGCCTCCAGGGCTTCATAGAGCAGGACCTGGCGGATCGTGTTGGTCAGGTGGTCCTGGCCCCTGATGATGTGGGTGATGCGGTCACGGATATCGTCCACTACGTTGCAGAGCAGATAAAGGGGCTTGCCGTTTGAACGGACAATGACAAAGTCCTCGATGTCAACAAAGCGGCGTTCGATGCGGCCGAGCACCTTGTCTTCGTAAGCAACGATACCCTCCTTGTCCGGTACCCTGAAACGGATGACCGAGGGCTGGCCCTGGGCCTGTTTGGCCGCGATCTCATCCGGGGTGAGATGACGGCAGGTCCCGTCGTATTTCACCGTCTGTTTGGCGGCCAGGGTGGCTTCACGCTTTGCCTCCAGTTCCTCCTTGGTGCAGAAGCATCTGTAGGCATTGCCGTTTGCTATCATCTTCTCTGCCGCGGCAATATGGTCGTTGGTAAAATCGGTTTGAAAATAGGGTCCCTCATCCCAGTCGATGCCGAGCCAGGTAAGACCGTCCAGGATGCCTTCGATTGACTCCTGGGTGGAGCGTTCCGTATCGGTGTCTTCAATGCGCAGGATGAACTTGCCATGATGTTTTCTGGCATAAAGCCAGTTCAGTATCGCGGTGCGGGCGCCGCCGATGTGCAGATAACCCGTGGGGCTGGGTGGAAAACGGACTCTTACTTCGGACATGGTATGCTCCCTTGTTATGTAAATGCTGGATATATACTCTAAAAAAACTATCAATAAATTTCATAATAAGCGGAAAACTTTATAATATAACGTTATAGTGAATGAGTGTCAAAAAATGTTTGAATGGCAAAAGTTTGCTGTGATAGCATTTAAGTGCTCATTTTTTGAAGCAAAGATGGCATACTGCGGGGTAATTTCCCTCTCTCTTCCGGGACCCCTTGCCAAGGAGAATGTAAGATGCACATCGGATTTCTGCGGGCGGCAAGCCTGATCATAGTTTTCTTTCTCCTCTCTGTACTTCTCCCCGCCTGCAAACAGACGCCTGAGCCGATAAAGATCGGTCTGGCCATTAATCTCAGCGGTCGGGGCGGCATGGCCGGCGAGCATATCCGCGACGGGGCGCTGCTTGCGGTGCGGGAGGTGAACGAGGGCGGCGGCATCAACGGCAGGCCCCTTATCCTGCTGGTGCGCGATGATGAAAATAATAAGGATCAAATCAAAAAAGTCGATCAGTCCCTTATTAATGAAGGAGTGGCGGCCATTGTCGGGCACAGCTATTCTGCCAATACCATTACCGCTTATCCGCTGGTTAACTCCCAGGATACCCTGCTCATCACCGGTTATACGGCCACCAATAAACTGAGCGGCCAGGATGATCTTTTTCTCAGGACTTCGGTGGACTGCACCCTCTATGGGCAGAAGGCCGCGGAACTGTTTAACCGCAGGCAGGTAAAATCCCTGGCTGTGATCATGGATATGGTCAATCCCGGTTTTGCCCTTGATTACGTGCAATACCTGAAAGAGTATTTTGCCGGAACCGTGACCGAGGTGCGGTTCACGTCCAAGGATGATGAAGACTGGCCGCGCATCATCGGCGAGGTGCTGGCGGCCGGGCCGGATATGGTCTTTTCGCTGGCCGAGGCCAGCATGACCGGAGTGGCCGCCCAGAAATTGCGCAAGGCGGGCTACAACGGCCCTCTGGCGGCAAGCATCTGGGCTCAGGATCCAACCCTGCTGGACTTTGGCGGCAAGGCAGTTGACAACATGTCCATTATTACCTTTATCCCGGAGGAAAACAGCCGGCCCGCCTATCTGACCTTTGCCGAACGGCTGCAGAGTGAGTTCAAGGAAAAGGCCAATGCCCGCTCCGCGAGATCCTATGAGCTGATCATGATTCTGGCCGATGCCTTGAAGCGTTGTACGGTGATCAATGCTCGGGAGCTGAAAAAGCAGCTTTTGGCCAAAAAATATGAAACCCTCCTGGGGGAAGTGAAGTTTGATCAGTATGGCGATGTGGTCCGGACGATTTACGAGGTGGTGGTCTCTGACGGACATTTTCGGACAAAAGGGGTGATTTAGGTGAACCGCTCTCTTGAGCGTAAAATCAGACACATACTCATCGTCGTATTTGCCCTCTCTTTTCTGGTTGCCGCCGGAGTAAGCACTGTCGGCATATACCTTACCGCCCGGGGCGAGTATCTGGGCCAGATGCGCAGCCAGGTAAATATTGCCCAGAACCTGATTGCCGATTTCATTTTCGGTTACGATGACCATATCCTTGCCATCATTCGCAAGTGTCCGGACGGCTCGCTGGATGAGGTGAAATCCTTTCTCCAAGAGGAACTCCATTTTCATAACCCGGGTGATATTTATTACCTGCTTGATCAGCATCAGCGCATCGTTCTCATTTCTCCGCCCTACGAATCTTATGAGGGCATGACCCTTTCTCCCAGGGCTTTTCACCGGTCTTCATCGGAAATATCCGATGTGCATCAGTCGCTGTTTTCCGATAAAACGGTGATCACCATCCAATACCCCATGGCCGGCGGGATAACCCTGGTTTTTGAAAGGGATCTCCAGAGCATCAACCGCATCATGTCTTTTTTTGATAAGAGCAAGGTTTTCGACGATCAGGCTATTTTTATCCTGACCAACGAAGGGAAGGTGGCTTATCATCCTGACACGCGGCTGGTCAAGAGCAGACATAATCTCGCCTTTGATATGCGGGAATGGCATCTGCCGGCTGCGGGGAATCTGTTCAGCTATAGGCTTTACGGACAGAAATATATTGCCTATAAAAAGCTCCTGACCGTTCCCCAGGGGTGGACGATTTATTTTTCCGTGCCGGCCGGTCTCCTGCTGTCGCATGTTGAAAGGGTGGTGTTCGGCCAGCTTATCATGCTTCTTGTTTTTTTCGGTGTGGTTTATTTCATTCTGCAGCTGTCCCTTAACCGTTATTTCTCCCGGCCGGTGCGGCAGATCGTCAAGGCCCTTGAACGGTATGATTCGGACGGGGAGGGGCAGATGATGGAGCCGGGGCTTGCCTGCGGCGTGCAGGAGTTTTCCGCTATTATTGATGCCATCAATGCCATGTCGGCCCAGGTCAACAGCTCAAATAAAAATTTGAGGCGCAGTGAGGTGCAGAGCCGCCTGCTGCTTAACTCCACGGCCGAGGCCATATACGGAATTGATACCCGGGGCCGCTGTACCTTCTGCAATAGTTCCTTTCTGCAGATGATGGGGTACGGCAGCGAGGCGGAACTGCTGGGAGAAAACATGCACCGGCTCATTCATCACAGCCACGCGGACGGCACGGAGTATCCGCTGGATGAGTGTCTCGCCCATAAGGGATTTCTTGAGGGTATGGGGTCCCATATCGATACCGAGGTCTTCTGGCGGTCCGATGGTACCGGCTTTTCCGTGGAGTACTGGTCTTATCCTATTTTTCAGGGCGATCAGATCATCGGTGCTGTTGTCACCTTTATCGATATCACCAAGCGCAAGCAGGCCGAAGAAAAGCTGGCCGAGGAAAAGGAGCAGCTGGCCGTGACCCTGCGCAGCATCGGCGATGCGGTCATCACCACGGATACGGCGGGTAGGATCGTACTGGTCAACAGGGTTGCCGAGGAACTCACCGGCTGGGGGCAGGATGAGGCCAGGGGGCGGCGCCTGGAGGAGGTTTTTCGTATTATTGATGAGATCAGCCGCCAATCCCATGAAAGTCCGGTGGACAGGGTGATGAAGAGCGGCTCCTTTGTCGATCTGGCCAATCATACACTGCTGATCGCTAAAGACGGCAGCGAAAGGGCTGTTGCCGACAGCGGGGCGCCTATCCGCGACAGCCAGAGCCGGATAATCGGGGTGGTGCTGGTCTTTCGGGATGTGACCCAGAGCAGGAAGATCCAGGAAGAGGTTTTCAAGGCCAGAAAACTTGAGTCAATCGGTGTGCTGGCCGGCGGTATTGCCCATGATTTCAATAATATCCTGACGGCAATCCTGGGAAACATCAGCCTGGCCGGCAATATGGCGGTAAACGACAGACAGCAGGCACTGCTTGCCAGTGCGGAAAAGGCCTCCGTGCGGGCCAAAGGGCTCACCCAGCAGCTGCTGACCTTTGCCAAGGGCGGGGAGCCTGTCACGGAAACCTCTTCCGTTGCCGAGGTAATCCGCGAGTCGGCTGGTTTTGTTCTGCATGGCAGCAACGTGGCCTGCAGTTTCGTCATTCCTGATAATCTGCGGTTGGTCAATATTGACAAGGGCCAGATCAGCCAGGTCATCCAGAATATCGTGCTCAATGCCAAAGAAGCCATGCCCGAAGGTGGCAGCATTAAAATAATCTGCGAGAATTACCATCATTCAAGTCAAGATCATCCTCCTCTGGCTGCCGGCGACTACGTGCGGATCAGCATTGCGGATAAAGGGGCAGGCATTGCTCCGGAAATTCTTGACAGGATTTTTGACCCCTATTTTACCACCAGCAAGCATGGCCAGGGACTTGGCCTGGCAGTGACCCGCTCCATCATCGCCAAGCACGGAGGCCATGTGGTGGTGGAGTCCGAAGTGGGAAAGGGAAGTGTCTTTACCATTTATCTGCCGGTTTCAGGAGACAGCAATAAAATTCAGCCGGAGGTAGCAGCCGAATGGCAGAGTTGTGCAGGCAGGGTGCTGATCATGGATGATGAGGAAATCGTCAGGGAGGTGATGCATACCATGCTTACGCAGCTCGGCTTTGAAGTCCTGGCGGCCCGGGATGGCCAGGAGATGCTAGCCATGTACCGGCAGGCGGCTGAAGCGGGCAATCCGGTTGATGTGGTTATTCTCGATCTGACCATTCCGGGCGGCATGGGCGGCAAGGAGGCTGTGACAAGGCTGCTGCAGAAGTATCCCCAAGCCAGGGCCGTGGTGGCAAGCGGTTATTACAATGATCCGGTCATGGCTGATTGCGCAACATATGGTTTCAAGGCCGCTGTGGCCAAACCGTTTCAGTTGGAAGAGCTGGGCCAGGCCCTGCGCAAGGCCATGGAATAAGGCGGCCTTGCCTGCCCATGCTCAATTTCTGATCAGCTCAGCCCCAGCTCCCGTAAGAAAAATTCATCCGTTGACCAGTCTTTCCTGATTTTCACCCAGAGTTTCAGCACAATATTGATACCGAGCAGGTCCTTCAGTTCCAGCCTGGCCGACTGGCCTATCTGTTTCAGCATGGAGCCCTGTTTGCCGATGATGATGCCTTTCTGCGATTTCCTCTCGACAAAGATGGTGGCATGGATAGTGATTCTTTTTTCTTCCTCCTGGAAGCTGTCGACCATAACCGCACAGGAGTAAGGAATTTCCTGGGTGGTCAGCAGAAAGATCTTTTCCCTGATGATTTCAGCGGCAATAAAACGCTCGGTTGAGTCGGTGGGTATGTCCTCCGGATAAAGGCGGGGCCCGGTGGGCAGGAGTTGCAGCAGCTCCTTTATTAGGATATCCGTGCCGTCCTGATGCAGCGCGGAGATGGGAATCATGGCATGGAAGGGGAAGACGTTCCTGTAGGCATCAAGTATGGGCAGCAGTTTCTCCCTTTCCACCAGATCCGCCTTGTTCACCAGCAGGATGACCGGTTTGCCGGCGTTCTGCAAATGGTCTGTGGCAGCAATAATTTTGCTGGGCAACGGAAAGCTGATGTCTATCATAAAAATGATGACATCCACATCGGCGAGGCTGCTGACCGCCATTTTTACCATTCCCTGGTTGAGTGGGCTGCGCGCCGTGTGGATGCCGGGGGTGTCAATGATGACGATCTGGTAATCATCACCATTGACAATACCCAGTATTTTGTTTCTTGTGGTCTGGGGCTTGGGGGAGACGATGGAGATTTTCTGGCCCAGCAGGGCGTTGAGCAGGGTGGATTTGCCCACATTCGGAGGCCCGATCAGGGCCACAAAGCCTGATTTAACTTGCTTTTCTCCATGATAATCCATTATGGTCACCTTTCCTTATTTATTCGTTGCGCAGTCAAAGGACATGCCCGGAAAGCGGCAGGGCCAGCCTGGCGGACTCATCTTTTCGCAGGCTTTTGGCAGCTGAGTTGTTTTCACTGTCCTGATAAAATATCAACCACAGAGTGTACTCATATTGCAGGGAAAAATCATAGAATATGTTGAGCAGGGCAGATTTTTCTGCGCCCTGGTGCTTCAGGACCAGGGAAAGAGGCTGCGCGTCATGAACCAGAACGGCAAAGAGATCAATCTGCCGTTAAGCCGGGTGCTGCACCAGACTGACAGTAAACACCCGACTCAGCTGGCCAGGGAGGAGATCATGCAGGTGTTGCAGGAGGTGGCGGGAAAACGTCTGCAGATGGTGGGAGAAATTGATCTTGGCGAGATCTGGGAGCTGGCCGTGGAAGAGGGAGCTGCCTCCTTTTCTCCTTTTTTCCTGGCCGAACTCTGCTTTGGCGCACAGACCGGGGATGATCAGGTCGCCGCCTTCCTGCGGGCCGTATTTGACGACCGGATTTTCTTCAAGTTCAAGGACGGCGCAATCCTGGTGCACACCAGGGAGGTGGTGGAGCAGCTCCGCGAACGGGAAGAAAAAGAGCGGCGGCGCGAGGAAATGATGGAAACAGGGGCCAGGATGATGCAGTCCCTGATGGCTGGTGAGCCGGTGCCGGACTGGCCGGAACGGGACAGGTGTCTGGATATGGTCAGGCAGTTTTATCTTTACGATAACGAGGCGCCGGAGGCCGCCCTGGCCCGTGACCTGCTCAAAAAAGCGGGGCTCAGCCATCCCCATGATCCCTTTTATCTGCTGATCAAGGCCGGCATCTGGCAGCCGGATGAAAATGTCGCCCTTCTCCGGCAGGATGTGCCGGTTGATTTTTCTGCTGAGGAGCTTGCCCGGGCCGAGCAGGTGGCAGTGCAACCGGATGAGCAGGCCCTTTTTGACGGCGATCGCCTGGATCTGCGCCATCTGCCGCTGCTGACCATTGACGGAGAGTACACCCGGGATTTCGACGATGCCCTGCATGTGGAGCGGCAGGGTGACAATTTTCTGGTGGGCATCCATATTGCCGATGTGAGTGAATATGTCCGACCGGGGGACAGCCTGTTTGCGGCTGCCCGCCTGCGGGGCACATCCCTTTATTTCCCGGACCGGCAGATCCCCATGCTGCCGAATATCGTCTCAGAAGGGGTGTGCAGCCTGCTCCAGGGCCAGACCCGGCCGGTGCTCAGTTTTCTGGTGACGCTGACCAGCCAGGGAGAGGTGAAGGACTGCAAGGTGGTGCGCGCCGTGGTGCAGGTAAAACGGCGCATCACCTACAAACAGGCCGAGGAGCTGCTGGCCGGCGGACAGGATCAGGAGCTGCAGGTGCTGGCGGAGCTCTCCTGCCGTCTGCAGGAGCGCAGGCTGGCTGACGGAGCCCTCATCCTCCCCATCCCGGACGTCAACATCAATCTCGGCAGAAACGGCAGTCTGCAGGTGCATCTCGACGAGGTGGACACCCCGGCCAGGACCCTGGTTGCCGAATTCATGGTGCTGGCCAACATGCTGGCCGCCCAATACCTGGCCGATCGGCAGATTCCTGGCCTGTATCGCAGTCAGGAGCCCCCCCGCCAGCGTCTTGCCCCCGGTGTGCAGAAGGATCTGTTCATTAATTTCCGGCAGCGCCGTTTTCTATCCCGGGGCCAGCTGTTGACCGAACCGAAACAGCACAGCGGGGTGGGCGCATCCCAGTATACCACCGTGACTTCGCCCATCAGGCGGCTGCTTGATCTGGTCATGCAGCAGCAGTTGAGCCATGTCCTGCAGGGCAAGGGACCGCTTTACACGCCGAGCGACTGCCGGGACCTGTCAGCCGCCATCCTCACCGCCCAGACCCGGGCCAATCAGGTACGCCAGCTGCGCCACCGCTACTGGCTGTTCAAATATCTGGCCCAGGAGGTGGGGGTCGGCAACCGGCTGGAGGCCCTGGTACTGGAGATCCAGCCCCGGCGCATCCAGGTGGTGCTGACCGATATTCTGCTGGAAGGAGATCTGCCGCTGAATCAAGGGCCAAATGTCAGCCCGGGCGACAGGGTCAAGGTGAAACTGGCCAAGGTCAATGCCCTGGACAATACCTTCCGGCTGGAATGGTGATGGTGTGGGGTTTTGATTTGTAGTATAAGTCTTCAGCCGCCAAAAAACCTGTTTTCATTTTTCCCGTCACCCTATCCCCTGAAGATACGAGTCGTTGTGCTACAAAACGCTCTTGTCACCGGGTCATTTTGTCTGCATTCCCTTTGCAGTCCATCCACTATGCAGTTTCAGGTCACTAACTACTCTTGTTCAGGCGTTAAATCCCGGCTCCCCTATTTTTAGAAGACATTTAGTCCCATAAATGGATGAGGGGTTTCAGGCGAATATCCTGATTTGATGTGATAATTGTTTTGGCTTATAAATTGCAAAAAAATCCTCAACAACCAGTTGGCAGGGAATGCCTCATCGACATGATAGTTGGGACGTGTCCTTTAGGAACGGACTGGCGGGATGCCCTCCCAAGGATTGGGAACTACTTGATTATTTACCATAAGGAGAATAGATATGGGCCTGGATTTTAACGCAGACGAAGTTTTCGCCATGGCAGAGCAGATTGAGCGCAATGGCGCCGAATACTACCGCGAGGCTGCCGAGAAGGTAACCAATGAAGAGGACAAGAATTTCCTCGTTGAACTGGCGGAGATGGAAGATGACCATGAAGTGATCTTCGCCGACCTGAGAAAAAATCTGAGGGCCAATGAGAAAGAGGCCCTGACCTTCGACCCTGAGGGCGAGGCCGGCCAGTACCTCAAAGCACTCGCGGATAGCCGTGTTTTCAATAAGAAGACCATTGATCTCTCCTCCATGGAAGGCATCCTGACCGGGGCCATTGCCGCGGAAAAAGACTCCATCGTTTTCTACCTCGGCATGAAGGATATGGTTGGCGCTTACCATGGCAAAGACCGCATCAATGCCATCATCAAAGAGGAGATGAGGCATATCAAGCTTCTCTCCAACCGACTTCTTGCCTCTGCCAAATAGCAGGGAACGATTTTCTGCCGGGAAGACGTCAGGCTGGCAGAGAGGCCGCAACACCTGCTCCCCCTGAAAAAAAGCCACAGAAAAAACAGGGCCGGGTCTTGGTATATCAGGTTGTAATATTTCAAGACCTGGCCCGGTCCGGAACAATCGTCGTTTTTCCTCATCCCCCATTTTTTTACACCTTTTTACCCTCATCGAAATCTCAAGGGCGGCGGCTCTTTTGATCTTGCCAGATTACACATCCATGAAGTAAGAAAAGTTTGTAACCGATCACAGGGTAGCGGTCAGGCAATAACAGCGAGGCAGCGAGAAATTACAGAGCGGTAATCCAAGAGATGTCCGGGGCATGACCGCGAAAATGGGCGGTCAGGGCATCGACGAGGATTGGGAAGGTTGGCTT
>JAHILF010000139.1 GCA_018897105.1 Pseudomonadota bacterium | reverse complement strand
TAACTTAAGAGGGAGTTGCAGAGGGGACTGATTTTATTTTTCCTTTGCCAAAGCCGGGGACAGAATGATTTTCGCCAAAACAGCGAAAAAAATTCAGTCCCCTCAGTCTTGAAGAAAAATTAAATCTGTCTCCCGACCTTCGGATAGCGCAGCTTTTTGAGTAAAAACAGGTTGCGGTCTTTGATGTTGAACAAAATTTTTATCTCAGAAGAGAGAGAAAAAACTTGAGGTAAAACTGCACATTGGCCTATATCCTTGCAAGCCTCAGCACAGATAAACGATCTCTGCGGTGGAAGCTCTGGTGCGGATTTTTCCAGCGTATTCGAAAAATTTTCATCCTCCTGATCCGGAAGGGTGCAAGAAAAAACCTCATTTCACAGGAGGAAAAGACGTTTGAAAATTTTTCGCCGCAGGATAGTTGGAAAAATGTGCCCCACACCTGCATGTTGATGGTAATCACATATTTTTTTAACGATTTTTTGTAACCATGACGAATTTCTATGGGCAGCCCAAGCGGCCGAAATTGGCAGCGAATTCTTCTGTGGTCATGATGCCGTAATACTTATCGATAAGAAGAAAAAGGTCGACACCGTCCACATCGCTGTCGTGATCAAAGTCGCCGGGACAGCCGAAATCGACCAGATAAATATCCGATCCGCCCGCGCTGGTCAGCGTCCCACCGCCGAAATTCACGGAACCGGCAAAGTCTCCGGCGGCAAGCACGTCTCCTGAAGCGCTGGTAACCACAGCGGTTCCCTGCTGATCGTCAGCATCACCGAAGGCCTGGCTGAGAAGGTGGGCGCCAGAGGGCTCAAACACGGCGAGGAAAACGTCCCGCAATCCAGAACTTGCCAGCGGGCCGCCGCCGAAATCCACCCACCCTTCAAAATAGCCGGTGGTGACAATGTTCCCGCTAAAATTTACGGCAACGCTTGCGCCGCTCTGATCCGCGGCATCACCAATCCCCATGCTCCACAGATGATTGCCAAGGGCATCAAAGCGTGCCAGAAAAATGTCCTGGCCGCCGGAGCTGGTCAGAAGACCGCCGCCGAAATCGATTTTCCCGGCAAACGATCCGGTTACCACCACATCGCCTGCGTCATCGATGGCTATGGCCTGCCCGGCCTGGTCGAGCTTGCCGCCAAAGCCCCGTGACCAGCGATGAATGCCAAAGGTGCTGAAACTTGCTAGAAACATGTCCTGATCGCCGTTGCTGAAAAATGTGCCGCCGCCGAAATCCACTGCCCCTGCAAATGTCCCCGTAATCAGGATGTTGTTTGAGCCATCAATGGCCACATGGCGACTGCTCTGGTCCGCGCTATCGCCGAAACACATACTCCAATGATAAGCACCTGCTGGCCCGAAACGAACCAGAAAAATGTCCCGCCCGCCTGCAGAAGATATGCTGCCACCGCCGAAATCGGCGGCACCGCTCAACTCGCCGATCACAATGATGTTGCCTGCGCTATCGATAGCCACGGAATTTCCGACCTGGTCCGCGCTATCGCCGAACCCCATGCTCCACAAATGCGATCCTGCTGCGCTGAATCGAGCCAGGAAAATATCCTGCCCCCCGGCGCTGGTCAAAAGGCCGCCGCCGAAATCGGTTTTCCCCGAAAACGAACCGGTCAGAACAATCTGGCCGTTGCTGTCAACCGCAACCCCATATCCGGTTTGGTCGTATTTATCGCCAAAGCGTCGGCTCCAGAGATGATTGCCTGCGCCATCAAATTTTGCCAGAAAAATATCCCGCCCCCCGGCACTGGTCAAAAGGCCGCCGCCGAAATCCACCACTCCGGCAAAGGATCCGATGATGATGACATTCCCGTCATGATCCGTTGCCATGCCCAGACAGGTCTGATCAGATACATCACCAAATCTTTTGCTCCACTGGTGTTCCAGTCCTCTGGCTGAGGAGGGTGGCAGAAGCAACAGGATGATAGCGAAAAAAAAGGTTGCCAGGTTCGTCAGATATTGCCGATTCATTTAATTTCCCCCTCAAGCCATAAAGGATGACATTTCTGGACAGATATTTACTTAAGTCTGGTTAATTGGATAGGTGTTCTTGGAATTGGATCGTTTTTAAACCGGTGGCCAAAACAGGAGAGGTCAAGCTCGTGGTCGATGAGGTGGTTCAGGGTGAATTCAAAGGTGCCGGGCTGGATCTGTTTGGAAAACATCATCGGGATGAGCTGACCTGGGACAGAGGAATATGGTTTGTATTTTGCCACTGCAATTCCTTGTGCTGAAGTTAAGCGGTCTTACTCCTTTAGCCTGTTGTAAAATTACAATAGAACAGCTAGAAATGCCTGTATTTCATCAATATTTTTTAGCTTTTTCTACAGGCTCAACGCTTTGGGTAACCTGACCGCGCCAATGAACTTGCCGCGTCAGCGCCGCCGAGCTTCCCGCGGTCAGGTTGATCCGATTGTTAACCACATTTTCTGTTCATAAATGATGGTTAAACTCTCAGTTAACTTACTCAAAATATACATAACTATTTCGCTAAATTTGTTGATACGGTTGAGATCAACAGGCATGTCACGGTCGCCATGAGCAATATTATTTCTAAATCTAAGCAGCTGATTGAGATCCGCTTCATGGTCATTATTCATGAAGTAGCTTACTCCTAATGACAGGCACATCTTCTTTACAACTTTAGGGGTAATATTCGCCTCAGTGTCAAAACTTCCAGGTAGCAGAGCTTTTGATAAGATAGCCTTTCTTATTTCTCCAGACCGGCATATTTGTTTCGCTAAATCACATATTTCTTCTGTAAACCTGCACTCCTTCTCGATGGCAAGTTTCAGGTAAGTAACCTCTAGTTTGACTGCATCCGCCGATGATCGGTTGATGTATGAAAATAGCGCACCTGTTAGCTCTTTTGTGCCACCTTCAAGTGAGGCATACAGAATAAGGATACAAGATGACCTCAAGTGCTTTCGTTGTAGCTCAGTTCGGCCCAACAGTATTGACCGTTTAGCGATGGCAATATCCGATTGGCGTCGATCAAATATTTCATTAAGCGACGCAATAAAATCACTCATGGGTGAATATCTCAAGCGCCCTTGCAATCCTGCGGGTAACCCTACCCCTGGAATTAGAGGCTACCCCACTGGCGGCCTTGAACAGCCCGTCCTCGTCAAGGGTTGATATTTTTTGGGCAGCATCATCGATATTCTTTTCGTAAAAATCTAAGTTATTCGCAATTCCTATCATAATCCCATCAAATTTAGATGGCGAAAATTGGTGATTTGCGCCCTGAAACACCATGTTGTTATTTATTTCGCTTAACACCCGAAGGGTTCGTTCAAGGAGGTCTCTTTTGCCCACATAGAGAGTCGGGTTTACTGAGGCTTCTTTCATGTACTCAGTAAGGTGTTCACCTAGATTCTTTGAAGGTGAAGACGACCAAAGCAGCGCATAGAATCTCAACACAAGCTCGTCAAGATATAGTTCTGATTTCTGTCGCTCGGTTGGGCGAACAAATTGATTTAGCATCATGTTTGCTGAAAGTTCTCGAATCTCTTTAGATAAACCACTACCAGCGGCTCGAAAAATACAATTCCTAACTTCTTGGTCAGTTAGCGGTGATCCACCGGTATTTAATCTATTGAAAAGCTCGTAACGCATGTCATATCTTGAATCCCACTTAATAACTTCAATTCGAACTGAGCTTCTCTTAATATTTAACTGGAATTTAAGGGGGAGATCGTCAATTGATTTGCCTTCGAGGCTGTTAATCAGGTCACCCTGACACATCACCCAACCATTTTCTTTTTCGTTATCGCCAGTTAGCTTTCCGAAGAAAGAGAGAATGGTACTTATTCTTTGCAGCCCATCCACAACTTCCCATTTGCCATTAGAATCTTCAGCCATAAATATAGATGGAACTGGTATTCCGAGTAGAATTGATTCGACAAACCTAGTTCTTTGATAAATATCCCAACGGAAGTATCTCTGAAATTCTGGATCAATTATCAACTCACCTGAATCATACATGTTGATTAATTCACCAAAACTCATGTCGAGACGATCGGCGCTAAGTGTATTCCTGGTAGAGGATAATTCAGATTCTAGGGTTTCATCCATTGTCAAACTCCTCATTTAGCATCAAATAGAGTGGGTGTTGGTTTATTGGTTAACCACTGCTTATCAGGTCAATTTGCCCTGACAAGTTGATAATTCCCGACAAATCGGGCACGATTCCGTTGACACATTATCACTTTCTCCGATACCATCAAAAGCTAAAAAAGATAGCCTAAAATACCCCGAGTTACCCGAGTTTATTTTGTATTGAGGTTGGACTGCCCTATTCCCATATTTTATCAAAATGAATCACGGTTCAGAAAAAACCAAAACCCTCATTGGAAAAATTTGCAAGGGAAAACTGCTACGGGATGGCAGGAAGACATAAAAAAAGCCCATCTCCCAAGAACAAACTTAGGTGATGAGCTTTTAATTTTTGACGGGGTGCTGGTTATGTCACCCCGGAAATGAACTAACTGTAAAAAAAAATATTTCTCTGTTATCTCTGTGGTGAAAAAAGACTTTTGAGGAGCTCATCACGCCGTGACATTGATCTTGCCGCCCTTGCCGGTCATTTTGGCAACGTCATCCTTATCGGGTTCCGCCGCCGAGCTTGTCGTGGCAAGCGGTTGTTGGCCGCCACCTCCTGCTGATTTCTGCAGCAGATCAACAACCGCAGCAGGTGTCTTCATGGCCTGCTGCATGGCATAAAGGGCTGCTCCGCCACTGCTTCCGTTTATCTCCATGGGTATTACCTCCCTGATTTTATTGCCTTACGCATTGATTGTCGGTTATGAAATGATATAATGAAGAGCCGTATGAATAAGAATTGTTCCCATCAAAAACAAATAATCATTACTGAAATAATATCATCCGGGATGTTTCTTTGTAAAGCGACATTTCTATGAGGAGTAAAAAAAATGGCGCAGCCGATCTATCTGGATTACAACGGCACCACCCCCCATGCCCTTGAGGTGATCGAGGCCATGCGGCCTTTTCTTGAGCAGGAATTCGGCAACCCGTCCAGTTCCCACTGGTACGGCATCGCCCCGAAACAGGCGGTGGAGAAGGCCAGGCGGCAGGTGGCCGGTCTGCTGAACTGCCGGCCTGAGGAGATCGTCTTCACCAGCGGCGGCACCGAGTCGAACAACCACGCCATCAAGGGCATTGCCCAGAGCAGGCGGGAGCTGGGCAAGCACATTATCACCAGCAATATCGAGCATCCCGCCGTGCTGGAGGTGTGCCGAGCCTTGGCCGAGGATGGCGTGAAGACCACCTATGTGCCGGTTGACCGTGACGGGCTGGTTGATCCGGCGGAGGTGGAAAAGGCCATCCGGCCCGGCACCATCCTGATCTCCATCATGCACAGCAACAACGAGGTGGGCACCCTGCAGCCCATTACCGAGATCAGCACCATTGCCCGCCGGCACGGCATCACCATGCACACCGATGCCGCCCAGTCTGTAGGCAAGGTGGAGGTGGATGTGCGGGCCCTGGGCATTGATCTGCTGTCCGTTGCCGGCCACAAACTCTATGCCCCCAAGGGGGTTGGGGCGCTTTACATCCGCCAAGGGGTACAACCAGCCAAATTCTGCCACGGCGCGGGTCAGGAGCGGGGATGGCGGGCCGGCACGGAAAATGTCCTGGAGATTGTCGGCCTGGGTAAGGCCTGTGAAATTGCAAAGCGGGATCTTGACGGCCATATCAGCCACATGCGGAATCTGCGGGACCGGCTGCACCGGGGACTGCTGGAGACTTTAGGAAACGGCGTGGCCCTGAACGGCCACCTGGAAAAGAGGCTGCCCAACACCCTGAGCCTGGCCTTCCGGGGTCTTGCGGCCAACCGCATCCTGGAGGAAATCGGCCTGGAAATCGCGGCCTCGCCCGGGGCGGCCTGCCATTCCGACATGGTTACGATCTCCCATGTGCTGGAGGCCATGGGCATTGACCGGGAGTGGGCCATGGGTACCCTGCGTTTCAGCGTCGGCCGCATGACCACCGCTGACCAGATCGAGCGGGCAATCACCGTGGTCACCGCGGCAATCAGAAAACTCAGGGGCTGAAACGCGAAGAGCGGTAAGCGGTAGGTATAAAGCCGGGGACAGAATAATTTTCGCCAAAATCGCGAAAAAAATTCAGTCCCCTCAGTCTGGAGGGAAAATCAAATCTGCCTCCCGCCTTACGGTAATCACTGACCCAAAAAATCAGCGCAATTTTTTCAGCAGTTTGTTGATCGCCTCCATGGCAACATGGTCCGGATCATATTCCTCGCCGTACCATTCCAAAAGTTCGGCATTCTCCTCGTCTTCAGGATTCTTCAGGGCGGCAAGAAACTCCTCATAGCCCGGAATGCCGCCCACATCCTCCGGCGGGCAGGCACGCTCGCCGGCCAGCAGGATGGGGTGCTTGAGGATGGTTTCCTTGGCGGCAATCACTTTTTCCACCTTGACCTCATGCTGCCAGGAATCGCCGAAATCATATTCATAGATGAATTTTTTTCTGATCTTTGCCTGCAGATCACCCAACTTGGTTTTGCGTTCGTCAAAGACCTTTGTTCCCCCCCAGTCATCTTCCGCGGAGGGCTGGCCGTACATCTCCTTGCCGATGATGAACTGGTGCATGTGGGAATCATCCCATCCCATGGAAAGCTGGATGACAGTGTGGAGCTTGGCCAGGGAAAAGGAACCGGGAACCTGCACCCGACGCCAGACAACAGGATCAGTCCCCAGCAGGGAGATCTTCAATTGATAGATATCAGGTAAGATTTTCTTTGTTTTTTTATTTTTCTGCGGAAAATCAACTTTTATTATTTTCCCCATGGCGATCACCTTTCAAGGACGATGGTAGGTTACGTGCTAAGGGGCCAATATAATCTCTACCGGCTGAAAGTCGGAGAAAAAACAGCGTCGCTTGGGTATTTTTTTTAAATTGCGGGGCGGGCCGGGCGGTGCAGCTACCTTTCCGTTGCCTTGAAACAGCCGGACGGTCCCTGATAGGCGATGAGGTTGGCCGTGAGGGAGCCGATGACGATTTTTGCCTTGATTTTCACCGGGATGCGGGCGGGATCATCGGTTAGCCAGATGAGGGGATCGCCAGCCTTCTGGTACAGTCCCTTGAAGGTCAAACGGGGTTTAACCTCAAGGGTGCCCCTCCGGCCCAGGATCGTTTTCAGCGGCTCCCTGGCCTCCAGGCTCACCGCTACCAGATGACGTTTTTTGTCGGCAAAGGTGGGCACCACCGTTTGCTCGCCCATGGCAAAGGGCATGACCCGCATAAAAAGAAAGGCGCTGAACTCATTGTGCACCGGGCCGTCCACTGTGAAGACTTTCGGCACATCATCGTTTTTGGTGTAAGTAATGCGGCCGTGCTCCTGGTCGTATATTGTGACTTTATTATTTTTCCGGGGGCCCTCCTTCTGCACCATTTCATGGCGTAGGGGCAGCCGGGAGCTGCCGCTGACCGTGGTGATGAAATGATCCTCCACCGGGTAAAGAACCGCCAGCAGCCCGGCCGACTTGACCGTCACCTCAATGAGAAACCCATCGCCGGCCCCCTCCTGCCTGACGACCTGCATCAAAAGCTCGCCGGCCTTAACCCCAAACCAAGTCACCGAATAGAGCAGGGACTCCCCTCCCCCATAGGCGGATCGCAGCAGATCCGCATCAGGTGTTGCCTCAGCCGGAGAAGCAGCCTTGTCCCCGCCTGCAGCTGCGCCGGGTGCCGCGACCAGGGACTGGCCGGCAGCCAGCAGGGCGGCCAAGGCAACTATTGCCAGGCGCCGGATAAAATTTCTCATAACTTGTGGTGCAGTTTGACCGGCTGGGCGGTTCTGGCCCGCATCTTGATGTTCAGCATCTCCACGCTGACGGAAAAGGCCATGGCAAAATAGATATAGCCTTTGGGGATGTGCAGGCCAAAGCCCTCGCCCATGAGGGTGAACCCCACCAGAATGAGGAAACTCAAGGCCAGCATCTTGATGGTCGGATGGTTTTCGACAAAATCGCCGATGGTCCCGGCGGCAAACATCATCACCCCCACGGAGATGACGATGGCCAGAATCATGATGGGCAGATGCTGGGCCAGCCCCACGGCGGTAATGACCGAATCCAGGGAAAAGATGATGTCAATAAGGGCAATCTGGATAAGCACCCCGACAAATCCGGCGGCCCGGCTCTGGCGCTCTTTCTCTTCAGCCCCCTCCAGATTATTGTGGATTTCATGGGTGCTTTTGGCGAGCAGGAAGAGTCCGCCGCCGAGCAAAATGATATCCCTGCCGGATATGGTTTTTGCCAGCACCGTAAACAGCGGCTCGGTCAGGCCCATGACCCAGGTCAGGGACAGCAGCAGGCCGATGCGGGTCAACATGGCCATGAGCAGCCCCAGGGTCCGCCCCTTTTGCCGCTGCTCGGCCGGCAGCCGGCCGGCGATAATAGTGATAAAAATAATATTGTCTATGCCAAGGACAATTTCCAGTGCCGTCAAGGTGGCAAGGGCGATCCAGGCCTGCGGGTCATATATCCAGTTCATATCAGTTCGGAGTTTGCGTTGAGCAATGAGGGTTTCAGGTTTTGCGTTGTCTGCGCAGAGAGTCAAAACAGGTAACGTGGCACAATTTGAAAAAAATTGTTTTGATACTATAACACATCGTCGTCAAATTGCACCACAGCCGGTGCAGTGCAAAAAGCTTTCACATGGGATGTTCAGGGCTAGAGTATGGGCCGCAGCTCTTTATGATCTTTTTTTGCGCCAACTTGACCCAAGTCAAGGATTCCTCCTGCGGATCAACTATATTGGAAGAAGGCGGCACCGCTTTATAAACAAACTTAAGGTCGGGAGACAGATTTAATTTTTCTTCCAGACTGAGGGGACTGAATTTTTTTCGCTGTTTTGGCGAAAATCATTCTGTCCCCGGCTTTGCTTAAGTTAATGACATTGAGTTGGCACCACCATATGGTTCCCGCGAAAACGGGAATGACATGATTATATGTGCAAATCAGGAGGCAGAAAATGAAAAAAATCGAATTAGACCAGACAGGCATATTTGAGGAAAAAGGCATCAAAAAATTTCTGGTGCACGATTCGGCCTATTTCAAAATCATCAACTTCAACATCAAGGCTGGCCAGACCTTCCCGGTCCACTCCCACAAAATCGAAGGCCAGCTCTCCATGCTGGTGCTGTCAGGCACGGGTGAGTTTCTGGGCCAGGGCGATGCGGCCATGGCGGCCAAACCCGGCGACATTCTCATCTCCGACATCAGCGAGCCCCACGGCGCCCGGGCCATCACCGACATGCGGATTCTCGTCACCATTGCCCCGCCCATCTGATCTCTTCCGGCTGCAGGCTATTTGACCCCACGGTAAAAGGCCATCCTGTCGGCATAGGGAGCAAAGATCTTCGTCACCTCTCCTCTCTCCTGCTCGGATAGGGGCGGCATGGCACCGGCAGCCGCCAGGGCCTGCACCTCTGCCGGGGTTGAACAGCCGACAATGGCCACGGTGACATCAAAGGAGAGGGCGTAGCGGAGAAGAATCTCCGGGGTGATACCGAACTTGGGCAGGATGTAATGGGAGGCACCCAGGATCTTCATAGCGATGACGGCGATCCTTTTTTTGCGGGCCGCCGGTAGGGTAAGGGTCAGGAATCCTCCCAGCAGCCCCTCCACCGGATTCACCGGCAGCAGGACACTATCCACCGGCCACTCCTGCACCGCTTTGGTCAGCACAGACGGGTCGTGATGGCCGGTGACCCCGATGTTGCGAATAAGACCGCTTTTTTTCGCCTCGACAAAGGCCTCCAGCGCCCCGCCGGGCCGGGAAATTGCCAACAGGTCCTCTTCGGTACGCACATCATGGATCTGCCAGAGATCAAGATAGCCGGTATGCAGCCGTTTCAGGGTGCTTTCCAGGTCGGCCAAGGCCCCAGACCTGCTGCGCGATGCCGATTTACTGGTTTGAAAGATCGATTCCCGAAGTGCAGGATCCTCTTTCCAGACCGATCCGTAATAGACCTCACTGTCAGAGTAAACTCGGGCCGAGTCGAAGTAGGTTATGCCCTGATCGACCGCCTGGCGGATGACCGACCGGGCCTCGGTTTCCCTGCCGTAGGTGCGCAGCACGCCTTCGCCGCCCAGACCGACCAACGTCACCTGCCTCTGCTGCCTGCCAAAGGAAACCGTCTTCATCTTTCCGCCCCTCACCCGGCTTTGAGCCTAGCCACTCTTCCTGATCGCCGTCCGGCAAAGCCACCCCTTCCCCTTTATTTTATAAAAGAGCAGCAGTAGTCGGTCAATTCCGTGACCTTCAGTTTGAATATGGAGTTGGCCGGCACGTCAAAGGATTCACCCCCCTTAATTTTTTTCCAGCGGGCGACACCGGGCAGCAGAACCTCCAGCTCGCCGGCGAGAATCTCCATGATCTCTTTGTCGGCCGTGTTAAATTCGTATTCTCCGGGCAGCATGATCCCTAAAGTTTTCTTGACACCGTCCGGGAAAATGACGCTACGACTGGTGACCTTGCCGTCGAAATAGACATTTGCCTTCTTGACAATTGTGACATTATTGAATTCAGACATGAGTTTCTCCATTAATTATATCCACGTTGATAAGTTTTTTTTATCGGGTTTCATCCAGTATTCGCGAGACCTTGGCACAAAGCAGTTCGCATCCATGTTCCACTATCTCCATGCCGCAATCAAACGCTGACCAGTCCGGAAATAAAAGGCATTTTTTACAGAATGTCGCTGGAAATAGCAATGATGTTTTTTCTCAGATACCAGGCTTAGGGCAGAGCAGATCTCACTTTACGTTCCCCTTTTATTCGGATATTATCTCTATCGTGAGAAACATCACACCGGATAAACGACCGGATCTTCCATGAAGACGTGCATGCCGTAACGATTAACTCATTCACGCCCTTGCCTGACAAGAATCGTTTATTTGCAGGGAAAACACAAGCTGCTAATGAATACAGGCGATTTTCCCCATGAGACAGTTAATTGTTTCTGCTGTTCTTTTTTTCATGGCCGGATGCAATCCATCACGTTCTAACCGATGGTCCGACAAGCCGCTTTCGAACAGTGAAGAAAAGGCACTTGCCGCGGTGAATGATAAAACCCTCACTATGCGGAAAACAGTGGCAAGGGAAGATGTGGATGAGAGAAAAGATGAATCGGTGAAGCAGGCCCTGCTCCAGACTATCACCGCTGCGGCGGGAGGTACTCTGACGGAGGCCGGCGTCATGCTGCCCTGATTTGCCTGAAAAATACTTTTTCCGCTGCAAAACCTGGACAAAGTACGACTTATTTATTATAAATACAATGTTAACGTGGGTCGGGTCACCGGCCCGTTTTTTTTGTCTGATCCACCATAAAAGGTAGTAAAAAATTGAGCAGTAAACTTCAAAAAGAGATCGAACGCCGCCGCACCTTCGGCATCATCAGCCATCCTGATGCCGGCAAGACCACCCTGACCGAAAAGCTGCTGCTGTTCGGCGGCGCCATCCAGATGGCCGGCGCAGTAAAATCCCGCAAAACCGCCCACCATGCGGTGAGCGACTGGATGGCCATTGAACAGGAACGCGGCATTTCCGTTACCTCGTCGGTGATGAAATTCAATTACCGTGACTATGAGATCAATCTGCTGGACACCCCAGGCCATCAGGATTTCTCCGAAGACACCTACCGGGTGCTGACCGCGGTGGACAGCGCGCTCATGGTGATTGACAATGCCAAGGGCGTGGAGTCCCAGACCGAAAAGCTGATGGAGGTCTGCCGCATGCGCAACACCCCGGTCATCACCTTCATCAACAAGCTCGACCGGGAAGGCATGGACCCCCTGGACATCTTGGCGGAGATTGAGGACAAACTACAGATTGAGTGCACCCCCCTCTCATGGCCCATCGGCATGGGCAAGACATTCAAGGGGGTGTATAACATGTACCGGAGTGAACTCCAGCTCTTCACCCCCAGCCAGGGAACCCGCCCCGACGACACCATCGTTATCAAAGGCATCAATGATCCCCTGCTTGACAAGCTGCTGGGCAGGCAGGCCGACGAGCTGCGCGAGGATATCGAACTGCTGGAGGGGGCAGCCAATCCCTTTGAACACGAGGAATACCTGAAGGCAGGCCAGAGCCCGGTTTTTTTCGGCAGCGCCATCAACAACTTCGGAGTCAAGGAGCTGCTCGACGCCTTTGTCGAACTGGCGCCCGCACCCAGTCCCCGCGCCACCACCACCCGCGACGTCGCGCCGGACGAGGAAGCATTTTCCGGCTTCACCTTTAAAATCCAGGCCAACATGAACCCGGCCCATCGGGACCGCATCGCCTTCTTCCGCATCTGTTCCGGCAAATTCACCCGGGGCATGAAGGTCCGCCATCACCGCATCGGCAAGGACGTGTCACTGGCCAATGCCACCATTTTCATGGCCCAGGACCGCAGCAATGTGGAGGAGGCCTACCCGGGCGACATTATCGGCATCCACAACCACGGCACCATCAAGATCGGCGACACCTTCACCGACAAGGAACCTCTCAAGTTCACCGGCATACCCAATTTCGCCCCGGAACATTTCCGCCGGGTGCTGCTCAAGAACCCGCTGAAGATGAAACAGCTGAGCAAGGGGCTGGTCCAGCTGGCTGAAGAAGGAGCGGTGCAGCTCTTCCGACCGCTCATGGGCAGCGATTATATCCTGGGAGCGGTGGGCGTGCTGCAGTTTGACGTGACCATGGCCAGGCTGAAGGCGGAATATGGCGTGGATGCAGTTTACGAAGGGGTGAATTACGCCACCGCCCGCTGGATCAGCTGCGATGACCGTAAAAAACTCGATGAATTCAAGCTGAAGAAACAGTCGAGTCTTGCCCTGGACGGCGAAGGCCATCTCGCCTTTCTTGCCCCCAGTGAATGGAATCTAACCCGCACCATGGAACTGTTTCCTGATATTGTTTTTCACAAAACCCGGGAATACAGCTGATAAGCTCGCCCGCTGACGCGGACGAGCTTATCGCCGCTGTTGAGGCTCAACAGCGGCGATATACGTACTGGTCTTATTGGTCCGACTGGTCGGCCATCTTCACAAACGGGAACTAGGCAGAACGAAAATTTCGCGGTGTAAGAGCGGGCCTTGCCCGCGATGAAGTTATCGCGCAACACTGAAGGTCGCGGGCAAGGCCCGCTCCTAACCAGCAAAACAGATCAGGTATTCAAAAATGCGACGTAGCGTCATCCCGGCCAAGTGAAGCGCGACCCGAATTCCATTGAGGCGAGGGGCCCAGACTTCACGATCACTTGAACAAATCCAGACCAGTAGGACCAGCCAGACCAATCAAACCAGTCAAACCGCCTCGAGAAAGGGAAACTTCGGATGATCCAGCAGCTTGTACATCCGCTGTTTCTGGGTGGTATGGGCATCGTGGAAGTTGATCAGCTTTTCGATTACGTCCAGCACCTCCGCCTCGGTCGCCTTGCGCACAATACGCCTGCCGACCTTTGGGTACGGCCCGCCCTTGCCGCCGGCATACACATCAAATCCGGCCCTAGTCGCCATCACCCCGATATCCGAGGTCAACACCCCGGAACAGGCCAGGGGGCAGGCAGACACGGCGATCTTCAACTTCGGCTTGGTAAGTCCCCTGTCCTTGAAGCGGGCCAGGATTGCCGCTGAAAGCTGTTCACTATCAATAATCCCCAGGTTGCAATGGGGTTTGCCCACGCAGACCCGGGGCAGGGGAAATTTCCCCGGGCCCTTGAACTGCACCCCCAGGGGTGCAAGCTCCGCCTTGACCGCCTCCGCATCCTCTTCGGCCACATTGATCAGCCGTAAATTCTGGGCAGTGGAGAGATAGACGCCAAGCCCGTACTTTTCAGCCAGTCCATGTGCCCTTGCCATGACATCCAGGGGCAGACGCCCCGCGGGCAGCATGATTGTAATATTCATAATTTTTTCTCATAATTGCTTTTAATGATCATTACTTTTCCATTCACACCAAAACAAATTTTATAGCAAAATTTTTCCATCATTTCAAAAAGAATTTTATAGCCCTTTCAGTCATCACCGGTTAAATAATGTGCAAACAAAATTAACAGGAGACACAAAATGGGACATCATGCAAACAACCCTTACGGGTCCGGTGACAAGGCCGTCAGAGCCATTGACCGGAAAAGAGACCAGGAGCGCAAAATTATGCTCTCTGCCGCATATAAATTTGCCGATGAGCTGGCGCTCAAACTTGTGCAGCGACTGCTGGATCAGCATATCATCGAAACATCGTCGGAAAGCGCCATCAGGGAAGTTTTCAGCAATCTGCTGCATAATCTCACGGACATTGATGATTTTGATCTCCAGTATAAAATTGCCCCGCTCAGGCAACTCGCCGTCAACCCGAACTTCATCAGTCTTTATCTCACCCAGTACATCATCGAGGATCTGGTGAACCATCCCAAGATCGAGGATGTATTCGGCGATGATATCGATGTCTACAAAGCGGTTGATTCGGTAATGGACAAGATCCGCCCCTCTGACGTTTAAAGTTGTTGTCCCATTATGAGCCTGCAGCACCCCCTTCGCATGCCATGCCTGGTTTTTGCCAATGTACGAGGAGAGATCCAGGATTTCCCGGAGCTTGAGATGGCCGGGCGTAGCGGCTCCTGGTATTTGCGACCTGAACTGACCGACATCATTCCCCTGCCCGAGGGAAGTGAACTATTTGTCCTGCCGCAGCGAAATCCCATCGGCATTGAAAAAGAGTCCGGTGATCCCGTGCTGCTTGACACAAACCCCTTTGATTCCCGCAACGGCATCCAGGCCGTGGCAGCCTTCATGTCACCGGCACACACGGCGATTTTCTCCGCCGCCTTTGAAAAAAGATCTCCTGATATTGATCCCCTGCCCCTTTTTGCCTATACCGCGGTGGGCTGGCTTGACGACCGCTTCTGGGTGTGCGCTTTCCGCAGCGATGAGGATATCCGCCAGGACAGCGCCGGGTTTCATCCCGGTCGCATCCGCACAATGACGGAAAAAAAATTAAAGGCCTTCCCGAAAAACAGACTCATCCAGCATCTGGGCAAATGCTGCCTCACTTACGGCTGTCCGGCGGCAAAAAACTTTTTTCTCGGCCGCTATGAAGCGCCGCTTCCCACCTCGCCGGGCTGCAACGCCCAATGCGTGGGATGCATTTCCCTGCAGGCCTCGGGCTGCTGCCCCTCCACCCAGGACCGGATCAAGTTTGTTCCCACGCCGGCGGAGATCGCCGAAATCGCCGTTCCCCATCTGAACTCGGCAAGTCGGCCGGTTGTCAGCTTCGGCCAGGGCTGCGAAGGAGAGCCCCTGCTGCAGGCCGACACCATTGACAAGGCCATCCGCCTCATCCGCAAACAGACGGACAAGGGCACCATCAATCTCAACAGCAACTCCAGCGTGCCTGAGGCGGTCGCCCGGCTGGCGGATGCCGGGCTCGACTCCATCCGGGTGAGTATGAACAGCGCCAGAAAGGGTTGCCACACCCTCTACTACCGACCCCAGGGTTTTGATTTTAAAAACGTACTGGAATCGATTTTGGTCATGAAAAAGGCCGGTCGTTTCGTCTCCCTCAACTACTTCATCCTGCCGGGTTT
The DNA here is from genome assembly GCA_018897105.1 of Pseudomonadota bacterium. Taxonomy (GTDB): domain Bacteria; phylum Desulfobacterota; class Desulfobulbia; order Desulfobulbales; family SURF-16; genus SURF-16. The sequence continues at coordinate 4,970 of JAHILF010000139.1, read as the reverse complement.
CACCGATGATCCGGATGAATTTGCCGCCCTCTGCGACTTGGTCGATCTCTACCGGCCCGATCTCATCCAGCTGCGCAATCTCAACATGGATCCGGACTGGTATTTTGAGGTGGTGCAGCATCCAGCCAGAGAAAAACCCATGGGCATGCGCAACTGGCTGGAGCAACTGAGGGAACGTTTCCCTGATCTGCGCTTCGGCTATTTCAATCCGGCCCTACGATAAAAAAAAACCGGAGCCCGCCCATGACGGAACTCCGGACGAACAGTCCCTCTTTACTTCTTAGAAATCCCTGCCGTTTCTTACCTTACCAGCACCATCAGTCAAGGTATTGAGGAAAGCGACAATATCGTCGATATCCTGCTCGCCCAACCCTATGCTGCCCACTAAATCACTCACGTTCTGATCGATCTCGGGAACCAGATCGCCCCTGTTATTGATAAAGGAAACCATCTCCTTCAGGGTGGTGAAATAACCGTTATGGGAGTAGGGAGCTGTCATGGCGACATTCCTCAGGGTGGGAACCTTGAATTTGCCATTTTGGGCCGCTTCACCGACTACAGGCCCAAGTCCCAGATCATTGGCGTCATACACTGTACCAGGCACGAGCAGCAATCTGTCATTCACCGGTACGCCGATATTGACATAACCATAGTTAGTGAAAAGCGGTGCAGGCTCGGTGCCCTGCACAGTATCTGTATGGCATGAAGAACAGTACGTATTAAAGAGCTTCTGACCGCTTCTTTCCTGGTCAGTCAGGGTCAGTCCCTTGTCAAATTTTGAACTGAAAGCCGTGACCTCAGCAGATCTTTCATAGGCAGCCACCATTTTGGCAATCTCGGCATAGGCTGCATCAGCCTTGGCATCATCATAGGGGTCTTCATCAGTGTCGTCGATCCCCAGAATATTAAAGAATTCATCCCCAAAATAATTGATAAAAAGATTCGCATAGTCTGACTCGGAAACCCTGATCACCACGTCTCCAGGCAACGACAGTCCCATCTCCACCGGATTCAATGGCGGCCCCTGAGCCTGTTCCGCCAGTGGATCAAGCAGAACCTCTCCTGTTTTACGGCCATCCCAGAACATGCCGCCGAAATACTCATCGCCTACCTTATGAAGGATCGGACTAAAACCGGCGTAAGCAGAAGTCGGGGCATTCCTGCCACCCTTTGATATGCCGTTGTCCCCCAAGGAAACCATGGTATTATAGGGATCCCGGCTATTTGTTGGATCAGCAAACCCGGCTGTGCGATGGTGACAGGTAGCACATGACTGTGTCCGGTTCAATGACAGATCCTTGTCCATGTATACGTGTCTGCCCATCTGTTCTTCTATGGTAAGCTGAATAGCCGAAACTGATCCCGCTCCGATAGCCAGAGTAAAGAGTGCTGTAAAAGCTAGTACCTTTTTCATTTTTTTCTCCTTTAATTATTAAAATTTACTTAGCGTTATTTGCTAAACGCAAACAATCATCATTACTATTATTTAAATTTTACAGAAATAATCAATGTGGCATTTTGTCGCATGATATTTTGTGACACAACGGGATAAGAGAGATTAGCTTTGTTGCTTTTTTGATAGAGCGTATCTATTGTGATTAACTTATATACACGAAAATAATGGCAGAAAAGTTCCGTTTCCCCACTAAAAAAAGGAGGAAGCTGACAGATGAAAAAAAACAGTGAGATCATGTCCGGCTCGCCTCCTGCGTCGCCGAGCAAAACTCTCTATCTGGCCAGGGATATCATGGGCGGAAGCCTTCGCTACTCACTGCGCCAGACATATCGTGACGTAAAAACCGACCTGCTGCTGCATCGGGAAATTTTTGATCTGGGTGGCAGCCCGCAACAGTTTATCATCTACCTGGGAGACAACGGCTATTGTATTGACAACAGGGTGACGGATACAATAGAGCCCTATATTGCCGGCGATGCGGCGGAGATGGTGGAAGAACTCCTGTGGCCCTTTGTCAGACGGGATATCCGCGCCAAACTTGAACCTTTCATGAACCGGGGCTCCTACAAACGCCTCTCGCCGGTAACCGCGGCGGAAAAAGAGGCCATCGACAACGAAATACATATGTTTGACCGACGCAGGCTCCACTTCCTCTTTTACGGCGCCGTTGATCAGAGCGGCCTGTACCGGATGCCCGACAAGCTGTGCCGCAGGCTGCTCGGCAAATCAAGGGACGAGAAGGAACAGTATTTCATTGCCAGCGAACAGGTTTTCTATGCTGATCAGGTGAAGGAGTACCTGTTCACCATTTTTAATCTGCAGCACCATTTCAATGAATCCTTTGCCCGCATCATGCCCCAGGCATTGAACCAGGACCAGCTTGACACCTTCTTTGTCGATGAACTCTGCCGCTTAAGCCGCGACACGATTTTCTGGCAGGGCATGGACCCGGCAAAAGGGCTGCAGCCCTATATGATCCGCTATCTGATCATGTTTTTTGATTATGATTTCAGTGCCAGCCAAGCCATCAACGACTATATCAGGCAGTTCATGAACAGCCACCGGCAGTTCCGTTTCCCAAAAAAGAAAAGCAGCATGACAACGGATAAGGCCAGTGAGATATTTGGTGAGCCTGTTGACAAACTGACCAAACTGAGCAAAAAGGAACTGACTAAACTTTACCGCAAAAAGGCAAAAGAACTCCATCCAGACACCGGGGGGGAACACGACGAGTTTGTCAGACTGACCGAGGCCTTTGAACAGCTGCAGCGGCAACGTTGAGGGCTTGCAAAAATCCAGAAATGAGGTAAAAAGGCATCTCCGGCGCAATGAACCGCAGAAATTATCTGCCGGGAAATACAAATTTAAGAGATTTTAGGGGCGTTGCTGATACCCATTATGCCTCTAACCATTTCATCATGTCCACTTATGCCGTTCACAGAATTGGGATGTTACAGTTTTTCTATAACGGCTAAGTTTAAGGATTAGAGACAAAAGATTTGCTGCACGAGGAAACTTCATGGAAAAAAAAGCAATCCGCCTTGCCGACTGTTTCAAACAGTATACCCTTGACCAGGACAAGGCGTGTTCCCCCACGGAAACAGTCACCCGTTTCAAACAGCGGTTAAAGGAACAGAACCTTGATGTGCTGAAAGAGGTGCAGCGTATTGACAACGGCCGGCTGGATATCCCGGTCTATTTCAGTGTCTGCGGCAAAGACGCCCTGGAAACCATCGGCACCAAAAAGCAGATGGGCAAAGGCAGCACTCCTGAACAGTCACAGGCCAGCGCCTGCATGGAGCTGGGCGAGCGCTTCAGCTTTTTCAGTTTCATGAAGAATCCTGATAATTTTATCCATGACACCTATGCCAATCTGAAAAAATCCGACTACCCCCTGCTGCCCCTGGAAAAATTGCTGCAGTCCGTGCATGACACCGTCACCGACATCGTCACCCTGGAAAAACTCATTAAGGATATTCCCATCCAGTGGACCTGGGCCACCAATCTCAACCAACAGGAGGAGGTTCTGGTACCGTTCAGCTGGTTTTATGCCATCAACGAATTCAACGGCCCCTCTGCCGGCAATACCCTGGAAGAGGCAATCAGTCAGGGTCTCTGCGAGGTGGTTGAACGCCATGTTTCCGCAGTAGTCAGCCATGAAAGGCTCCTCGCCCCGGCCATCGACACGCTGACCATTCAGGACCCCATCGCCAGGGAACTGATGGCAAAATTCACCCAAAACGGCATCGAGGTCTATCTCAATAACTTCACCCTTGATACCGGGATACCCACCGTGGCGGCCTTGGCCATCGATCGCACCACCTTCCCAGAGACAAGCGAGATTGTCTATACGGCGGGCACTACACCCCAAGCGGAAAAGGCGGTGATCCGGGCGCTCACCGAAGTGGCCCAACTGGCCGGAGACTTCAATTCCAAGGCCAATTACGTGGCGAGCGGCCTGCCCAAACCGCTGTCCATGGATGAAGTCACCTATCTTACCCATCCAGGCAAAACCGTTACCATTGACCAGATGCCCGACCTGTCCGATGACAACATCAGGCAGGAAATTGAAAACTGCCTGGATGCGCTGGCAAAAATCAATCTTGAAGTGTACATCATCAATGTCACCCACCCGCGACTGGGCATCCCGTCCATCTACACCATCATACCGGGCGCCCATTTCCGTGAACGCTCCCGCATCAACAACGTCGGCCTTTTTGCCGCAAAGCTGGTGGCCGAGAAAAGTTCCGATCCCCTTACCTGCCGGGCGGGACTGCTGGCCATGCAGGAGGTATTGCCCGACGCCTATTATCTCGAATTCTACCTGGGCAGAAATCTCATGGAAACCGGCCAGCCGGAGGAGGCCCTGCATCATCTGCAAAGGGCGCTCACCTTGAACCCGGAGCAGGAGGACATCCCCTACATTTATTCCTACATCGGTGACTGCCTGAAGAATCTCGACCGGTTCGCCGAGGCCATCGCCGTGGTGCAGCAGGGCCTGAGCCATGATGAAGAGCGTCCGGACATGCATAACATCATCGGTGTCTGCTATTTCAAACTTGCCCGGTATGACCAGGCCATCACCCATTTTCACCGGGCGGTGGAGCTTGCCCCCACCTCGGCCATTGATTACGCCAATCTCGGGGTCAATTACCGGAAAATCGGCAAGACGACTGAGGCGGCCAGATACTTTGAGCTCGCCCTTTCCATGGACCCGACCATTGATTTCGCCAGGGAGCAGCTGGCAGCCTGCCACGCCTGACCTACCGGGTAAGGCTCATGAATCGACCAGGTGAGGAGAGCAGCCGCTTCCTTCAATTTTATTGCAATTTCCAAGAGGTTACTGTTGCCTGTTTACAGTTTACGGTCTTCCAATCAATGTCATTAACTTAAGCCTTTTCGCCGGTTGCCTGAGCCCAGGTTCGTCATTCCGGCGAAGGCCGGAATCCAGGTAGTTACGACAATTCTGGACCCCGGCCTTCGCCGGGGTGACGACGAGTGTAGTCAGTTTTTC
>JAHILF010000138.1 GCA_018897105.1 Pseudomonadota bacterium | reverse complement strand
GTCGGATATACCTCCGTACTCTGTTGAAGTTTCAGCAGCTCTTCCCTGATGAGACGGCCTGCGCCCGCTATCTGAAGCGTATCCGGTGGCCCGAAGAATCCTGCGGAACCAGACGAACCTGTGCTAATCGGATAGGCATGGAACAAACAACCAGCGTATACATGCAGGCAGAAAAGTAGCCAGGATAAATCCCCAGGATAAAATCTGTCCAGATCAGGTTGTCTGAAATACCATTTTCCCGGCTGTTTTTTGACTTAAGCCGTTGTAAAAAAATAACATGGCCATGTTATTTCGTAACGGCTCCTAAGTCAAAGACGGTGCGGATATCTCTGAGGTAGGGTTGTTGTCAGGAATCATTTGTGAGGAGAAACGAAAAAATGATGGCTTTGTTGTGCTCTGTGGTGAAAAAAGATTTTTTGCCCTTAAGGGGGCATAAATACGAAACCATCAACAACAACGGAGGAAATGATGAAGAGGAAACTTCTGTTAACAGCTGTAGCGCTCGGTATGCTGTCCCTGCCGGCCCTGTGTGCCGGCGATGAATGTATTGACTGTCATACCAAAATCTCCCCCGGCCAGGTCGCTGACTTTAATGTGAGTAAACATGCCGAGAGCGGGGAGGTGACCTGTAAAACCTGCCATGGCGATCAGCACAAGACCGCCGATGACTACCTGCTGGCCCGGCTGCCGGATGAGAAGGTCTGCGCCGAATGCCATGAAGAGCAGTTCAAGCAGTTTTCCGACGGCAAGCACAATTTCGGTTGGACCTCGCTCAATGCCATTCCCGCCACCCATATGGCCCCGGATGAGCTGATCGAAGGCGGACGTGGCTGCGGCGGTTGTCACAACATGGGGATCAAGAGCGAAGAGCAGAAGAAGGAGCTGCGGGATAAAGGTTACCGCTACCAGAATAATTCCTGCGATGAATGCCATACCCGTCACAGCTTCTCCAAGAAGGAGGCGCAGAACCCGCGGGCCTGCCAACAGTGTCACATGGGTTATGACCATCCCCAGTGGGAGATGTGGTCCAGCTCCAAACACGGCGAGCGCTATTTCGCCAAGCTTGAGGGAAGCCTGCCCGCAGGGGCTGTGGCGCCCACCTGCCAGCACTGTCACATGCCGAAGGGCAACCATACCAACCATACGGCCTGGGGTTTCCTCGGCGTAAGGCTGCCTCTGCCGGAAGGCAAACAGGCGGCGGCGGATCGGGTCACCATCCTCAAGGCCTTGGGTGTATTAAATCCCGAGACAGGTGAACCCACTCCGGTTTTTGATGCGGTCAAGGCGGTGAAGATGGCCAGACTTGATCAGGAGTCATGGCAAAAAGAACGCGATCAGATGATCGCCACATGCTCCGAATGCCATTCGGAAAAGTATGCCCGAGAGCAGCTGGAAATGGGCGATGCCATTCTGCAGAAAGCCGACCGGCTGATGGCTGATGCCATTGAGACCGTTGCTGCACTCTATAAAGAGGGCATCATTAAGAAACCGGAGGGTTATCCGCATAACTATCCGTTCCTGCTGACCTTCATGCATACCAACGGCGCCAACTGGAACGAGAATTTGGACGGGCTTTCCTATATCGACCAGGTACTGGTGCAGATGTACATGAAGCACCGCATGCGCACCTACCAGGCCTTTTTCCACGTCAACCCTGATTACGCTTACTGGTATGGCTGGAATGAGATGACCAAGGATCTGGGTGAAATCAAGGAACTGGCGAAAACCATGCGGGCCAATCACGTGAAAGAGAAATAATAAAAAGCTTTCGGTATGGTGAATGTCACAGGCGGCTGAAAAAATTTCAGCCGCCTCTTTTTTTGAAAAAATAAGGAATGAGGTTGCATTGTGACGGAAGAGAAAACAGGCAGTTCGTAAACATATAACAAACCATGCCTATCCGGTTAGCACAGGTTGGCTTTGGGGGTATGATTCTGGCATGTCGGATATACCTCCGTACTCTGTTGAAGTTTCAGCAGCTCTTCCCTGATGAGACGGCCTGCGCCCGCTATCTGAAGCGTATCC
>JAHILF010000137.1 GCA_018897105.1 Pseudomonadota bacterium | reverse complement strand
GGATACGCTTCAGATAGCGGGCGCAGGCCGTCTCATCAGGGAAGAGCTGCTGAAACTTCAACAGAGTACGGAGGTATATCCGACATGCCAGAATCATACCCCCAAAGCCAACCTGTGCTAACCGGATAGGCATGGTTTGTTCATCCCCATCAGGCTTGATTCCGGCTGAAAGCACCCCCGTCAAGCGGGGACTAAACAGAGTGCCGGAATGACGAGCTTGCGCATCTGTTCTTTATTACGAAAGTCTCCTTCACGCTTCGTTGCTCACAACTTTGGGGGTGGGGTTCATATAAAAGTCGTTGCCGTTGCGTAGCATGCCATTTTCGGTAGGAGCGGGCCGTGCCCGCGACCTTTGGCATGCCGAAAAACCGTTATCGCGGGCATGGCCCGCTCCGCGCGACTTTCACAGCAGCGAAGCGGTGTCATCGTTGTGTCGCTTGCGGCATGGGGCGAAGCCGGATTATGGATGACTCGCAGCAGGTGATGAGGCAAGAGGCAGTAGAATAATGAAGCGTGTCATGCCGTTTTTCACTTCAATTTCGATATTGCCGTGGTTGGTGTGGACAAAACGATTGATGATATTCAGACCGCGCCCCCTGACCGCGCCCCGTCTCATCTTCTCCAGCCGCTCTGGCGGGATCCCGCCGGAGTTTTCAATGACCAGCCGGGCCATGCCGTCCCTGCGGCCGACGGACATCGCCACTCTGCCCTCGCTCTGCTCGGCCACGGCGCGCACGGCGTTGCCCAGCAGATTATCGATCACCCGCTCAAGGCCAAAACGGGAACAGGAAACCATCAGCCCCAGTTCCAGTGCCGGCGGCAGGAGAGTAACCCTGATAAGCTTTGACTCACGCACGACCTCCTCGATAATTCTGAACCGCATTGCGGCAACGGCCGAGAGTTCGACGATGGTCTCCCTACCCTCGCCGGTCATGGCCTGGGCCAGATCCTGCATGCGGGCGGCCTCGGAAGCCATGATATCGAGATAGCTTTTCAACTTGTTGCGCACCGGCTCGAGGTCCTCATTTTCCAGCAGCTTGCAGGCCCGATTGGCAAATCCGGCCACGGCGATGGCCGGGTTTTTGATGTCGTGCAGGATATCCCCGAAAAACTCCAACTTGGAGGCCTTCATAATCTCCTTGCTGAAAAAAGTAATCAGCTCGATTTCCTCATCCGAGAAAAAATGTTTCTGCTTGGTGGCGTTGAATGCCAGGAGATGACTCACCTTGCCATCAACACTGAGGGGGAGCAGCAGAATGGAGTGGATATGATGTTCAGTGGTGAATTCCCGCAACTGGCTGCTCATCAGGGAGCTGTGGGCCGGGTCTTTGATCAGCAGATAGGATTGGGTTATCCGCTCGTACTCCGTGTCGTATTTCTGTTTGGTCCAATTAATGGCCGCCTGGAAATAGGGATGGTGCGACACGGTAAAACTGTGGCCGGCATCATAATAACAGCCGTCCTGGGGATAAGCCGCCTCAAGATTGATGAACTGCTGGTCCTCGGAAACGGTGAAGAGCGAACAGCTCTGCACCTCAATCATCTCTTTGAGTTCCGGGATCAGCAGCACGAAAAGATCTTTCAGCTTGATGCCTTCCCGCCGGCTCAGCTTAACGAATATCTTGTTGAAGATGGTCTCCTTGCGGCGGTTCAGCTCCTCCAGGTCAAGAATCTTCTTTTTGGCCAGAACAAAGCCGATACGGCGGGAGAGCAGTTCCGCGTGAATGATCTCCAGTTTGTCAAATTGCCGGTCATCCTCCTTGTAATAGATCTGCAGGGAGCCGAGCAGATCATTGCCGGGCGGCTTGGACAGGGGCAGGACCAGGGGAACGGCCAGCAGGGAATTAAATCCCCAGGCCTTGACCATATCCTTATTCTTGTAAAGCGGGTCCTTAAGAATGCTGGGCACGGCTATGCAGCGCTGCTGCTGTACCACTGAGCCGGAAATGGTATTTTTTACCGGGATATCGGCCCGGCGCTGATAATCGGATACCCCGTATGAGCCGAAAGAGGTAAGTCGCAGGGTGTCGGGGTCAAAGATTCGAATGGTGGCCGCATCAGCCGCAAGATTATGCACGATGCGCTCGGCCGCAACCTCAAGAATTTCCTTAAAGGAAAGACTCGGGTCGATGGACATGATTTCTTCAATTTCCTGAATAATGGTGGACAGAAACCAGGACTGATATTCCGATTCAACCGTGTTGATCAGTTCCTGTAGTTGTACTTCGCTCAAATTGCCTTTCCGGAGAAGATGCTGACTGAAAAAATCTTCCAGTTTTTTTTTCATGCCCTCCTCCTGTATTCAGATACTCTTAGAAAATAGCCATCTGTCTCCTAACGGGAAACTGCCCTTTTCATCTTAAACTAACTATCAGTGATTTTACAGTTTTTCCTGCACTTTCTTTGAATTATTTTAATTTATCCCGCCAGAATCGACAATTTTGGGATCTATGAAGCAAACCTGGATACATTTTTGGCAATTGCGTCTCCCGCTTCTCTGTCTCTTGACTCCGGCTGTTGCCGGGGCTAGAGTGGGACCATGAACAGATTAACACTTACCGTTGCCCATAACTGCACACTGTCAGGCGCGCCGCCGGAACTGATTGCCCTTCTCAAGAAAAAACTCACCCTGGTGAATCCCAAATATCGTGACGCGGTAAGATATGCGCGCTGGGTAGGCAAGAACCTCAAAAAGGAACTGCATTTCTATACCCTGGCCGGCAGCGAAATCATCTTTCCCAGGGGTTTCGGCAATCAGGCAGTGATGCTCTGCCGGAAAATGGGCTTTGAGATCGATATCATCGATCACCGGCGGCAGCTCGATCCGATTGACCTTACCTTCTTCGGCAGCCTGCGGCCCTATCAGGAAAAGGCCTGCAGCGCCATAATGTCCCGGGAGTTCGGGGTGCTGGAGGCGGCAACCGGCAGCGGCAAGACCGTCATGGCGGCCGCCATTATTGCCGGACGCCGGCAACCCGCCCTGATCCTGATCCACACCAAGGAACTCCTCTACCAGTGGCAGGAACGCATTCGCAATTTTCTCGGCCTGGAACCGGCCCTGATCGGCGATGGCTCCTTTGCCGTGAATGATGTCACCGTGGGCCTGATCAACACCGTGAAAAAGCACCTGCATGAGCTGCCTGCCCGTTTCGGTCACATTATTGTCGACGAATGCCACCGCACCCCGAGTTCCATGTTCACCGATATCATCAAGGAGTTCGACTGCCGCTACATGCTGGGGCTCACCGCCACCCCCATGCGCCGGGACGGGCTGACCGAGCTGATCCACTGGTATATCGGCGACCTGGTCCACAGTGTTGCCCAGAAGGATCTCGACCTGCATGGCGCTGTATTGAAACCGAGCATTATCTCCCGACCTACCTCCTTCACCTTCAACTACAGAAGAAACTACCAGGATCTGATGTCGGCTCTGACCAAAAACAATGCCCGCAATGAACTGATTGTGGCCGATATCTGCAGCGAGGTGGAAAATGATGCGGGCACGGTCCTGGTGGTCTCCGACCGGGTGTCACACTGCGAGACCATCTGCCGGATGCTGACGGACCGGGGACTGCAGCCCCTGCTGCTCACCGGCCGGGTGGCGGGGGAGGAGCGCAGCGACATCGTCCGCCGGGTGCAGCAGGGTGAGGTGCGGGTGCTGGTGGCCACCATCCAGCTCATCGGCGAGGGGTTTGACTGTCCGGGGCTGACCAGTCTCTTTCTCTGCACCCCCATCAAATTCGAGGGCCGCCTCACCCAGGTGATCGGTCGCATCCTGCGGCCCGCTCTGGGCAAGGAGCCCAAGGTGTACGATTATGTCGATCCGGTGGGGGTGTTGAAGGCCTCGGCCAGGTCCCGCCGCCAGATCTACGAACTGACCCTGGGCTCCTGAGAGCATCCGTGAGCACTGCCAGCCGGAACCGACCACAGCTGCTGTCCGAGGCCTTGGCCGCGCTCACCATCTCCGCCACCCTGCCGGAGATCCGCCAGGCACTGGAAAGCGGCTCGGCGGTGCTTGCTGCCCCGCCCGGCTCCGGCAAAACCACCGGCGTGCCCCTGGCCCTGCTGGATGAAGCCTGGCTTGACGGCCGGAAAATTCTCATGCTGGAGCCCCGCCGCTTGGCCGCCCGGGCCGCAGCGTCGCGCATGAGCCGTCTGCTCGATGAGCCGATCGGCCGGACCGTGGGTTATCAGATCCGCTTTGACCGCTGCATTTCCCCGGCCACCCGCATCGAGGTACTCACCGAGGGGATACTGACCCGCCGCCTGCAGAACGATCCGGACCTGACCGGTGTGGGGCTGGTCATCTTTGACGAATTTCACGAACGCTCCATTCATGCCGATCTGGCCCTGGCCCTGTGCCTTGACATCTGCCAACTGCGGGACGACCTGCGCCTGCTGGTCATGTCCGCCACCCTGGATGCCGAGCCGGTGGCGGAGATCCTCGGTCATGTGCCGCTGATCACCGGGCACGGTCGAAGCTTTCCGGTGACAACCGACTATCTTGATCACGAACCAGCCGGCAGGATCGCGGTGGTCACGGTGCAGGGCATCAGGCGGGTGCTGGCTGAACGAACAAGGGATATCCTGGCCTTTCTGCCCGGCGCAGGCGAAATCAGGGAGGCCGCGGAGCTGCTGGCTGAACAAAAAAACGCTGATACCCTTATCCTGCCCCTGTACGGCAACCTCAGCCAGCAGGAACAGGACCTGGCCATCCTGCCTGATCCGGCCGGCCGGCGGCGGGTGATCCTGGCCACCTCCATTGCCGAGACCAGCCTCACCATTGAGGGTATCGACACAGTGGTTGACAGCGGCTGGTCCCGGCTGCCGCGCTTTCAACCGGCCAGCGGCATGAGCAGGCTGGAAACGGTGCGGGTATCCAGAGCGGCGGCCCGCCAGCGGGCAGGCCGGGCAGGCAGGCTGGGGCCGGGCCATTGCCTGCGGCTGTGGACCAGGCACCAGCATCATGGCCTGGCGCCTTTTCATCCGCCGGAGATCCGCGCCGCCGACCTGGCCCCCCTTGCCCTGGAACTGGCACTGTGGGGAGTGAGCGACCCCGGGGAACTGCGATGGCTCGACCCGCCTCCCGAGGCGTCCTATGCCGCGGCCCGTGGGCTTCTCCTGTCGCTGGCCGCACTCGACCACAGGGGCCGCATCACCGCCGAGGGCAAACGGCTGGCTGCCCTGCCGCTCCATCCCCGCCTGGCCCACATGCTGATTAAGGCCGGTGAACTGGGTCAGGGTGCCCTGGCCTGCGATGTGGCGGCCCTGGTGTCCGAACGAGACGTAATCGGTCAAGGTTCCTTGACCGTCAGTGCCGACCTGCACCTACGGCTGGCTTTGCTGGCCCGTTTTCGCCTTCGTGGCCCGGCAGGGGTCAGGGAACAGGGCGGCGATGTGCAGGCCTGCCGCCGGGCGGAACAACTTGCCGGTCAGTGGGGGCAGATGCTGCACTATGGGGCCAAGGGATATGATGAGGAGATGGCGGGCCTGGTGTTGTCATTTGCCTACCCGGACCGTATCGCCGCGCAAAGGCCGGGTCAGCGCGAACGCTATCAGCTGGCCGCCGGCCGCGGCGCCTTCCTGCCGCCGGGCGATCCCCTGGCGGCCAGCCGCTATCTGGTGGCGGCCCAGCTTGACGCCGGCCACAAAGAGGGGCGCATCTATCTAGCCGCGCCGGTAGATCCTGCGGAACTGCGAAGCTGCCAGCCGGAACTTTTCCACCGGCAGGAACTGGTCAGTTGGGATGATGAGCAGCAAAGGGTTACAACCCTGCGGCGGGAATATCTGGGCAGCCTGGTGATGAATGAACAGAACTTTCAGGAAGCGGGTAAAGAGGAAATCCTGCAGGCCATGGCCGACGGCATCCGCCGGATGGGCCTGGCCTCTCTGCCGTGGAGTGGGGAAGCCCGCCGGCTGCAGGCTCGCATCAACTGCCTGCGGGAGTGGCAGCCGGAAGGCAACTGGCCCGATCTGGCAGACGAACAGCTGCTGGCTGATCTCGGCTGGCTCACCCCGTATCTGACGGGCCTCAGCCGGCGCGACCAGCTCAGGCAGCTGAGTCTTACCGCCATCTTCAGCGCCATGCTTGATTGGCGACAACAGCAGGAACTTGACCGGGCGGCCCCTGATCGACTGGAGGTCCCCAGCGGCTCCCGCATCCGCCTCGACTACCGGCCGGGTGAAACCCCGGTGCTGGCCGTGCGTCTGCAGGAGATGTTCGGCCTGCAGGAAACACCCACCATCTGCCACGGCAGAGTCAAGCTGCTGCTGCACCTGCTCTCCCCGGCCCAGCGGCCCATTCAGGTCACCGCGGATCTTGCCGGTTTCTGGCAGCGCGCCTACCCGGAGGTCAAAAAGGAACTCAAGGGACGCTATCCGAAACACCACTGGCCGGATGATCCCCTGTCAGCCCAGCCCACGTCAAAGACGAAGAAACGTTCCAGCGTGTGAGTGTTCCAGCGTTTCAACGTTTCAACGTTTGATCGTTACATCGTTTGATCGTTTGATCGTTTTCACGCTTGAACGTCAGTTACAACTGCACATCGAAATCAAGCAGCGCATCGGGCAGCAGAAAGACCGGTCTCCGAGCCTTGACCTTGATCTTGCTGCCATGCTCCTTATAAAGCAGGTTGATTTTAATGTCATCCACCGTGTGCACCTCATGGCCGTCCATGGTCTGGATCACATCACCCTGTTTCATGCCCGCTTCCTTGGCCCCGCTGTTGGGAGAATATCCCTCAATGGTCGGGCCCTCCTCCTTTTCAGCCAGCATGACGCCCAGCATGGGCGATGGCGGCAGATTCACCACCTCCGAGAAGAAAACATAATCCGCTTCATCGGTTGACAGGTCTCCCTGCTGCACATTGACCAACACCGTCTGTTTCACGGGAATCCGCCTTGTCACTCGGGGCGGGATGGCATTCTCCTTCACCACATGGCCGGAACCGGCAATGATGACCATTTTGGCTGGCGGATGGGCGGTCAGATAATCAGCAATGGTCTGGGACATGGTTTCGTCCCACAGCACCTGGGACTCGACAAAACTTGCCATTTTCTGGCTATTTGGATCAAAATGCGGCCCGCTGTGGCTCTGGAAGACCTGGGTAAGGCGCTGGCGGTAGCCCGGCATGGAGAGATCTCGCTCCTTCGGCAGGGCTTCCTGTATTTCCGGGGGCAAGGCGGCAATGCCGCCTTCCTTGAAGGTATCGCTGACAATATCCTTATCAAGGTTCAGGCCAATGACGGGCAGCTTGTACTGCCGGGCATACTGCAGGATATCCCGGTAAAAACGGTAGTCATAACCCCAATTCTTGAAATACTGGGCATCTTTCAAGAACTGCCGCTCGTCTATGTCGCCCTTGATATAGGCGTCAAGGGCCGGCTGGCTGCTGCGGTTAAACATCTCCATGCCCACGGCAACCTCCGGATAGCGCTGATGGATGGCCTGCAGCACCCGGAACTGCAGCAGGTGATCAGCCTGATTCACATGGGTCTCCCCCACATAAACCACCCGGCTGCTGTCCGCCACATTGTCCATGATGGCAGCAAAGTCAAGGCTCTTTGCCACGGCAGTACCCCGGGGCGGCTGATCAAGAAAATAGCCGATGCCGTAGTCAGACTCAGGCACCCTCTTTTCCGTGTTCTTGCCGTCCTCAAAATGCAGATAACCATACTTGCCGTAGTGGCTCAGCTTACGGGCGACCGCTGCCACCTGTTCCATGCTCTGGGCCTGCACCAGTACGGCAACCAGTCCCGGAGTAAGGGGATTCTCCCGCACCTCAAGGGTAAAGCCGGTGGCTGGCAAATTCGGTTTGGCAAAGAGCCCCAGGCTGCCCTTGGACTCAGTTCCCAGAAACAGCAGATTATTTACCCCCAGATCGTGTTCATCAAGCTCGCTCTCGGTGACAACGGCACAATCCATCTCTTTAAGCATGGGCAGCAGCGGGGCAAATTTCTCTTGGCTGCCGTCCGCCAGCACGGCAATTTTCTCCACCCCACCCTGGAAGCGTGACCACACCGGCGGCAACTCGTCCGGCACAAGCCTGCGCATCAGATCATAATCCGGATCAATCTCCATGGTGGGCGGCATACTGGTGAGAGAAAAGGAAACCTGCGTTTTTGCCTTGATCACCTCAATATCCTGTATGACCTTCTCCTTGCCGTTTTCTACCTGTACCGGCACGGTGAAGTGATAGGGCGGGTTATTGTGCTGAACCAGATCAAAGGTCAGTTTTGGCTCGCCGTCCTTGATATCAAGCTTTACTTTCTGCACGGTGAGGACCGGCACATCCGGCCGCAGCAGCCACTGATCGAAAAATGAGGTCAGATCGAGATCTGCTGCCTTATTGAAACTCTGTTTGATGTCGTCCCATGAGGCGTTCCGGAACTTATTCCCCTGGTAAAAATCGCGCAGGGCGGCGTAAAAGACCTCATCGCCGACTTTTTTGCGCAGCATGTGAAAGATCATGCTCACCTTGTTATACCCCACCGCCCGGGTCGCCTGGCTGACGACGCCGTGATCGCCGGCATCCTTGAAATCAGCCACGGTCATGGTGTTGTCCGGCCGCACCAGGCTCTGATATTTGATCAGCTGGCCTTTGCGGAAATCAACATCCTCACCCTTGTCCGCGGCAAAGGCCTGATCCGCCAGATAGGTGGTCAGCCCCTCGCACCAGTTGCCCAGCTCATAATCCACCCCCACGGCATTACCGAACCAGGTGTGCAGCACCTCATGGCCCAGGGATGTTTCCGTGATAAAGGGCAGGCGCACCACGCTCTGACCGAGCAGGGTGAAGGTGGGCATGGCAAAGCCGGTGGGAAGCCGGTTTTCCACCACAGAATACCGCTTATAGGGATAGGGGCCGATGAGCTTCTCATAGCGCGCCAGATAGTCCCTGGTCTTTGCCCCGTAATGCTCGGCGATATCCTGGTCTTCCGGGAAAAAATAGGTGGCGACCACCGTGCCGCCCGCCATCTCCTCCTCCTTCACCTGATAGGGACCGGCAATGAAATGAACATAGGACAGGGGATGGGCAAAGGAAAAGGACACTTTCTTTGTCTCGCCCGACTGCTGGTAGACAATCTCATCCGCTTCGGAAACCGCGGAGAAATCAGCGGGAATTTCGGCGGTGAGGCTGATTACCGCAGGCTGCAGGGGAAGAGGGTACCAGAGATCGAGCAGCACGATCCCCTGGCTGTCGATCATGGAACTGGCAGAGGCCCCTGGCTCGATTATTTTGCTAAAGACTATTTCCACGGGCTGATTGCCGCCGGCCCCAGTGAGCGACAGCAGACCATCCTCGCCGATGCTGACCTCCTGTTTTTTGCCGTCCACCACCACGCGGCCGATCTCAAGGCCCTCGGTATGCAGGGCGAGCGACTCCCCCGCTGCCAGGTTGAAGCGGGCTGTGCCGCTTAAGGAATGGGCGGCCGGGTCAAAGGAGACGGCAAGATCGCCACGCAACTCCCCGGCAGCTGCAGGTCTTGCGGCAAACAGGGGAAACAGGCAGAGAAAGAAAAAAAGCGACAGAAAAAATTCAGCGTGGTGGCAATCTGATTTCATTACGAAAACCTTGTGTGGTTAGTGTGAAAAGAAGGGACGCATTTGATAAGAGAAATTTCACTTCTGTTGATTTATCATATGGAGATGATTACAATCAATAAAGTTCCACTCAGTCAACAAAACTACATTGAGCAATACAGGAAAAGCAATGGACAAATTCAAAAGCACTTGGACAGTGGAAATGGCCATGGCGGTGGTTGAAAACAAAACCATTGACAGCGAAATTTGGTCTGAAGCCGTTGAATGGCTGCTGCTTTACGGCCCCCCCGAGATCAGGGAAGTGCTCGGCCAGGCCTCCCATACGGCAACCAGCGCCTGTTATCCTGAGCTGAAACCGAGCGGATGCACAAAGGACGGTGAGCCCTGCTACCACATAGATGACATCGCCGCCTCACTCGGCATTACCAGGGAAGAGGCCATAGAAAAAATGATCGAACTGGAAGAGATCCACGGGTTCCGTCACATTTACGAAGATGACGAGACCTTCAAGATACAATAGCAAGGGCTGAGCCTGCTAGGTTTTTTCGACCTCAAATACGATCCCTTCCGGGGTCTTCTTCCTGGAGACGACCCGGCCATCGGCATTGACAACCACGCGCTCCATCCTGCCCGCCTGGGCCAGGGTGCAGATAAAGCTGAAACGCATGCCCGTTCCGCTCTCTCTCAGACGCAGCCTAGCGTCCTTGTAGCCCTTTCAGCAGTCGCTCCGGTAATCCGCTCGTTCCATTTCCCGAACCTGTCATTGACGTTTATCCCAGCCCAGCCGCAATGAAGCGGCCTTGCAGCTTTCCACTCACTCACCGCAGTTCCAGCAGTACAGCGACCGGCCGCCCCATCACCTGCGGCCGGCTCAAGGCCCAGCGGGCCGGCCTGGCGGCATTGGCCGCACCTGGTGCACGAGTCACCGCCTGCGGCCGCCTAAAAATGCCAGAAGCACCGCTGCCACCACAAGTCCCTCACAGACCAGGGTATGAAAAAAAACGGCCCGCATGATCTCCAGGCCGATAAGGCCGGGCGGCGAGAGAAAGACAAAGAGCAGCGTTCCCAATACCATAGTGAAAATCAGCTCAACAATCAAGGCAAACCAGAAGATTTGGCGAGGAAAAACAAGCAGATCGCGGCGCTGTCTTTTGCCGGACACCAAAATGACCAGCCGGTCGCTGACATCTGTCGGGAAATTGACGGGGCAGATCCAGTCGCGGCTTAGAAATGGTATAACTTCAGCTTTTCCCACAGATTCTTGCGGCTGAGGCCTAACAGCTGGGAAGTCTCGGTTTTATTATACCATAGGAGACGATCACCACCACACTGTAACTATCCGGAGCCTCGCTCCTACCGTAGGAGCGGGCCATGCCCGCGATCCATCAAACCCGGATAGCATTTCAGAAAGGATAATCACCGAGGCGTCGTACCAAACCCACCCGGAACGGATTGTCTGCATGCAGGGGGGTGATTATTCCTTGTCCTGCAGTTCCGGCTAGAGCTTTTTGGAACATTCCGGGCAGATGCTGTAGCTGAATTCCGTGCCTGAGTGCTTGACGAGATAGGCTTCCAGCTGCTGCCAGTAGCCCTTGTCATCGCGGATTTTCTTGCATGCCGAGCAGATGGGCAGAAAACCGCTCAGGGTTTTCACCTTGGCCAAGGCGTTTTCCAGCTGCTGGTTCAGCTCCTCGCGCTGGTCATAGAGTTTCTTGCGCTCCACAATATCCTGCTGCAGTTTGGTATTGGCCTCCATCAGGGCCACGGTCCGCTCCGCCACCAGCTTTTCCAGATCTTCCTGCTGCTTGATCAGTTGCGTCTCCGTCCGCTTGCGCTCGGTGATATCATGGATGATGACGATGATAAACCGCTGGGTCAGATCACTGACCGCCAACATGTTCAGCAGAATCTGTCGGTCATGCATAAACAGCGGCTTATCCTCTCCCTTGGTGACAAGCTCGGAGTCGACCTGCAAGAGCAGCTTTTCGATAACGGGCCGCTGCTCTGCGGAGAAAAAATTCTCAAATCGCAGAGAGAGCACCTTTTCTTCGACAAGGCCAAGCATTTTACAGGCGGCCTCATTGGCATAGACGATTTTGCCCTCTGGAGTGAGTTCGAAAAAAACGTCTGAAATACGGTTTAAGGCGATCTCAAAGTGTTTTGTGGTGGAAAGCAGCTCTTTGGTGATCTCACGTTCAAAAATACTCTCCGAGCCGAGGATCTCCCATGTGGGAAAAGATGGACGCTGGCTGGCGGCCATGGCAATCACTTTTTTTACGTGCTCCCTGATCTCCTTGAACGGCCCCTTGGCGATACAGGCATCCGCACCGATTTTCTTGACATCGACCTGTTCCTCTGCCGCGATTGCCGAGAAAATAACGAGAAAAACCCCCTCCATCTCCGGCAGGCTGCGCACAATGCGGCACAACTTCTCACCATTGATTTTGGGCATCACCAGATCAACAAAGATCACATCAGGAAGAAAGCCGCTAAGAATCTCCAGGGCGTCCAGACCGTCAACGGCTGTGTAGACCTCGTACCCCATCTCCTCCAGCATATGACTCATCAAACGCAGGATGACCGAGTTATTGTCCACCACCAGAATTTTTTTAATCTCTTTCTTCGTGTCCATAGGGCTCTTAATCCATCAAAATGATAGGCTATTCTTTCAGAAAAACACCAGCAAAATCATAGACAAATTGTCTGTTCCTGTCAATGATGAAGCCGAGTGTCACAAAAAATGTCTACCAGCCTGGCGCGCCTGACCTTCGCTGGTCACCCTGACCGCGGCCCTGCCGGGCAACGGGCATTTGTTTTCACAGATGCCGCAGCCGATGCACAGATCATCCACCACAAAGGGCTGCAGTACGGTCACGGTTTCACCCCTGGCATTGACCACCGACTGCTCGCGGAACTTGATGGCCTTATCCGGGGTCGGGCAATGCTCTTCGCAGACAATACACGGGATGCCTTTGGCATAGGGCAGGCAGAGATTTTTGTCGAAAAACGCCCGGCCGATGACCTGAGCGTGCTTGTCGGGCAGGGCGAGTTTTTTGATGGCCCCGGAAGGGCAGACCTGGCCGCACAGGGTGCAGTTATACTCACAGTAGCCGATGCGGCTGCGCACCATGGGAGTAAACATCCCCTCAATGCCGGCTTCGAGCAAGGCGGGCTGCAGGGCATTACCGATGCACACCTTCATACACTCGCCGCAGCGCACGCAGCGGCCGAGAAACTCCTCCTCCGGCAGGGCGCCGGGGGGCCTGATCAGCAAGGGGTCCGGCCGGCGGGCCAGGAGTCTGCCCGGCAGGAAAAGCGGCAGCAGCGCACCCGTGGCCACCGTGCCGGCAAAGGCCCGGCGGGTCATGCCGTAGGAGCCGGCAGCAGGCAGCGGACGATGAAAGGAGAGATGGATTTTGTTGCGGGGACAAAGGGCCAGACAGTCGAGACAGAGATTGCAGTCCGCGGTCGAGATCCGCCGGTCCTCAGCAATGGCGCCCATGCGGCAGATACTGCGGCATTGCCGGCATTTACCGCAATCCTCGTTCCCACCCTGGGCCGCAAGCAGAGAAAACCGGGAGACCAGGGCCAGCAGGCCGCCCAGGGGGCAGAGGTTGCGGCAGAAAAACCTGCGCTGCCAGTGGTTCAGCAAGAGGACCAGGGCAAAGAGCAGCAGGGAGAGGAGGCCCAGCCCATAGACCCGGTGGCTGAAGGGAAGGATGGATTTTTTCAGCAGCTCGTAGACCGGCTCAGTGGCGGCATTGACCCAGTCCGGGGCGTGCAGGTAAGTGAAGGTGAAGAAGGAGGAGACGGCAAAATCAAAAGCCGGATACAGGGCAAAGGAAAAGGCGCGCACCAGCAGGGAAAAGGGGTCAAGATAACCGGCCAGGGGCAGGCCCAGCAGAGCTGCCACCAGGATAAAAATCAGCAGATAATATTTGACGGCGCGCAAGTCGCTTCCCGCAGTCCCTTTGGGGGGGCGGATGACAGAAGCACCGCCATCCACCAGGGTGCCCATGGGGCAGATCCAGCCGCAGAAGGAACGGCCGAAAACAAGGGTAAAGATCAGAGTAAAAACCGCCGGCAGCATCAGGGCAACAATGGTCTTGCCGGCGAAAATAGCGGCCAGGGCCAGCAGCGGGTCAATGCGGAAGAGAATATTGACGGCATATTCCAGCTCGTCGGAACCGGAATAATCCGTCTTGATGAACAGAAAGAGAAAAAGGGCAAAAAACAGCAGCTGGCTCAGCCGGCGCCAAAAGTAGGCCGGGATATTCCTTTTACGGACCATGGGCGGCTCAGGCGGTCAATATCTTGATCTTGGCCAGATCCATCTCGCCCAGCCCCATTTTGTACGCAGCCACGGTGGAATCGATATCAGCAGGCTGCAGATCGAAAAGAGTGGTGGCATAGGCGTCCGCCGCCACGGGGTCGGCTGAGGCGATCAGGGTGTCGAGCTGTTTCACGTCCTTGAGATCGCCGCCTTGGGGCCCGTTGCGCAACAGAATGCGGGTGGCGTCGATCACCGTCAGTTTCGGCCTGATGACCGTGGCCAGGTCCGCCAGCTTCTGGCCGAGATCATGATGCATGTCCCCCCGGTTGCCGCCGATCACCCCCATGCTGTTCTTCAGGCCCAGGGTCAGCCGGCTCAGGCCGTGGTGCTTGGCCACCGGCACATTGATGTAACAGTCCGCATCCAGGGCGTCCTTATAGATCTCCCAGCTGGTCAATGATTTTCCTCGACTGATCTGCACCGGCACGAATTTGCGGCTGTCCATATGGTCCATTTTCAACCGCCGGTCATCAAGACCGGCCAGGGCGGCCTGAATGCCGCTGTTGGCATAGCAGCGCCGCGCCTCGTTGCAGGAACGATCAAAAATCATCACCTTGCCCGCCCCGGCCTGCAGGGCCAGATTGGCCAGGGCCATGACCACCAGGGGGTTGGTATTGGCCGCCTGCTCCGGTTTCCGGTCCCAGCCCATGTTGGGCTTGATCACCACCTTGTCACCGGGCTTGACAAACTGGCCCATGCCGCCAAGGGGGGCCAGCACCCGTGAGACCAGAGCCGCGTAGTCCGAACCCTTGGCCACAGAGAGGAGCGGTTGTGGCTTCTCGGCCGCCAAAACGCTGGGAATGATGCGGAACTGGGGAATGGCCAGGGAGGCCCCGGCTGACCAGAGGAAAACATCCTTGATGAACTGACGCCTGTCCATAAAATCCTCCTTATGCTGTGCCCGTGAGAGAAGAATAACCTTTTGCAACTGCCGCCTATCATATCAGGGCCGGTCGGGGAAAGCAATTCTACTGTGCCGACGAAACAGACGTTTCAACGTTCGAACGATTAAACGTTACAACGCATGAACATCATGCAACGTAAGACTTGCCATTTGCCTTGATATCAAGCCAAAAATGAATGATATCGGTTAGAAATAAACGTATATGACTCAATTACGTTGTCAATATTTTTGACTTTGTGTAGATATCAAGAAACCAGATACGAACTTGTTGGGCTTTTTTCGCTTCCAGATATCTTACATTGGCTAAGATATTTGGGAATAAATATTTATCTATATCACGGTGTAATGCGCCGCCTTGATTTGGCGGATTAGTTACCTATGTCTTATATGGCGTTAGCATTCTAATTTTCATTATAAGGAATGATCCATGCTTACACGATTGAAGGTTACAGGTTTTAAAAATCTTGTTGATGTAGATGTTCGTTTTGGACCATTTACTTGCATTGCCGGGATCAATGGTGTTGGGAAGTCGAACTTGTTCGACGCAATTATGTTTCTGAGCGCATTGGCGGAAAAGCCGCTTCTTGATGCTGCAAAATCAGTGCGTGATGAGGAAGGTCGAACCTCGGACATTCGCAGTCTTTTTCATCGCTTTGGCAATGAGTTTGGCACGAGAATGACTTTTGAAGTGGAGATGATTGTCCCAAAAAACGGGATTGATGACTTGGGGCAAAAAGCAGAGGCAAGCATAACTTCCCTACGATATCGGGTAAACATCGGCTATAAAGTTGAAAATGGTCAAAAATCCGGAGGGCTTGAACTCCTTGGGGAAGAATTAACTCCAATCAATATTGGGGATGGCTCTAAATGCTTTCTTTTTCCACATAAAGTGGGGACATGGCGCAATAGCGCGGTACAAGGCAGAAGAAGTGGCGGAGCTTTTATCTCTACTGGAGGCGAAGGCATAGATCGGAAGATTAAGCTCCACCAGGATGGCGGAGGCCGAGGAAGGCCTCGGTCGAT
Source organism: Pseudomonadota bacterium (assembly GCA_018897105.1). Taxonomy (GTDB): domain Bacteria; phylum Desulfobacterota; class Desulfobulbia; order Desulfobulbales; family SURF-16; genus SURF-16. The sequence continues at coordinate 23,081 of JAHILF010000137.1, read as the reverse complement.
TTTAGCCACAAATTTGCCTCGTACCGTTCTGTCAACCACTAATGCTGATGAAAATCCCACTGCGTTGATGGCAAAGCGGGAGATGCAATCATGGCGTTTACTGCAACTTGAACCAGCGGCTCTGCGCAAACCTGATGAAATATCGGCACCGACAAAGCTAGGGGCTGATGGTTCCCATCTTGCAGCGACACTTTATCATTTATCCAGAGGGAAGCATAATAACGAAGAAGGAACCGTGAATTCCAAAGTTGGCGTTGATGCCGCCGCACGTGTATATGCACAGGTAGCTAACCGTCTTGCGGACCTGATCGACGATGTAAAGGATATAACCGTCGACTACGATGAAAAGAGGGAAATATTGACTACAATGCTTACGGGACGCGACGGCACTCCCCACTCAGCAAGATCTCTTTCAGACGGTACACTTCGCTTCCTGGCCCTTGCAGTTCTAGAACTAGATACAGAGTCATCCGGGTTAATTTGCCTGGAAGAACCGGAAAACGGTATCCATCCTGAACGTATTCCCGCTATGCTGACCCTACTTCAGGATATCGCTATGGATACAGATGAAAAGGTTGGACTAGACAATCCACTCCGCCAAGTCATTATAAATACCCACTCACCGGTGGTAGTTGCCCAAGTTCCTGAAAATAGCCTGCTTGTGGCGGAATCCATAGATTTGAATGAATCAGGAAAACGTTACAAAGTTGTCCGTTTTAGCCCTCTGGCGGAAACATGGAGGGAGAAGAAATCAACCGGGGAGATTACCGTTGTCTCAAAAGGTAAAGTTTTATCTTACCTAAATCCTGTTACGTCCAAAGAGTCGTCTTTTGGCGCTAATATTTGCAGCCGAAAAAACAATATTCCCCCATTAAAAAAACGCCGAGTCATTGACCGGCCTGATCTTCAACCGTATCTCCCAAACTTTTGGGGGAAGCCAAAATGAAAATGATACGATACACCCTTTTGTCTGATGGAAGTTCGGACAAGATGTTGATACCTATCATTGATTGGCTTTTGTACCAGCACTGCTCAGAAATTGCTGTGGAATCGTCATGGGCCGACCTTGGCAGACTCCAAGAGCCACCGAAGACCTTGCACAATAAAATCTTGGTGGCTTTAGATCTTTATCCATGCGATCTGTTATTTGTTCATCGTGATGCGGAACACGAAAGATATGAAATACGTCATGCCGAGATCTGTAGAGAACTGAGCAAGCTTACGGCCCCGCCCGCAGTTTGCGTAATACCGGTCAGGATGATGGAGGCGTGGTTCCTTTTTGAAAAATCAGCAATTCGAAAGGCCGCCGGAAATCCTCATGGCTCCAATCCTCTTAATCTTCCCAATGTCAATTCGTTGGAGAATCATCCAAACCCAAAGAAGGTTCTATTTAACCTAATAAAAGATTCAAGCGGAAGGAGCGGTGTCCGCCTGAAAAAATTGAATCTCCATAAATGTGCTTTCCTCGTATCCAAATATATAGATGATTTTTCACCCTTACGTTCTTTAGAAGCATTTCAATTGTTAGAGACGGAATTGGCGACAACACTTATGGGATGTGGATGGAAGGCTGAAGATTCGTAAGTCTTGCGGCTTGGGGTCGGACCAATTTAACCGTTGGGGGAAAAGGGGACGGAAAAGGGGACGGCCCATAACATTAAAACTTTATTGGCCAAGTCCGCAACACTCGGCCCTCATTACTGATAATGACGAGCTTACCACCACAAAACCGCTGTGAAAATTGAGAGCCCAAAATGATCATCAGACCTGAAACACCAGCCGATATTGAGGCAATAGACGCCGTCGCCATAGCGGCCTTCAAAAATCACCCATTCAGTCAGCAAACCGAACAGTTCATCGTCAAGGCGTTGCGGGCTGCTCATGCGCTGACTCTGTCGCTGGTCGCGGAGCTTGACGGACAGGTGGTTGGCCATATCGCCTTCTCCCCCGTAACCATTTCCGACGGCAGTCCAAATTGGCACGGGCTTGGCCCCATCAGCGTGCTGCCGGCATATCAACGGCAGGGCATCGGTAAAGCGCTCATGCAGGAAGGGTTATCCCGGCTGAAAGCCTTGGGGAGCAAAGGCTGCTTTCTGGTGGGTGATCCAGGCTACTATCAACGTTTCGGCTTTAAAAATATCCCGGAGTTAATTTATGAGGCTATTCCACAGGAGGTTTTTCTTGCCCTGCCGCTTGCTGAAAAAATACCGCAAGGCACCGTCGTGTTTCACCAGGGATTTTCAGCAACCAGCTGAAATCTAAAATCTTTCGTATGGCCGGATCAGCATGAGCAAGAAAATCTCCCCGGAAGACCTCACGAACATCATCCAGCCCGGCTCCCGGATATTCATCGGCACCGGCTGCAGCGAGCCGACCATCCTGACCCGGCAGTTGGTTGCCCACAAACACCACTTCACCGATTGCGAGATCCTCCATTTTCTCACCCTGTCGGAGAACAACTACTTTGACAGTCAGCAGCCCTCCCCGTTCAGGCACCAGGCCCTGTTTGTCGGCAAATCAATCCGGCAGGCGGTCAATGAGGGCAAGGCCGATTATATCCCCATCTCCCTTTCCGATATCCCCAGACTGGTCAAATCAGGCCGACTGCGAATCGATGTCGCCCTGCTGCAGGTGAGCCCACCGGCTAAATTCGGCTTCTGCTCGCTTGGCATCAACGTGGATATCAACAGAATCGTTTTTGAATACGCCAAAATCGTCATAGCCCAGATCAATCCCCTGATGCCGCGGACCAGCGGGGACTCTTTTGTCCGCTTTGCCGACATTGACTACTATGTGGAACACGAGGCGCCGCTGCTTGAATTTACCTACCCGCCGCCGGATGATGTAACGGAAAAAATCGGCAGATACTGCGCTCGGCTCATTGAAAACGGCTCAACCCTGCAGCTGGGCATCGGGGCCATTCCCAATGCCGTTCTCCGCCATCTGGGGGACAAGAATGATCTGGCGATTTTCAGTGAGGTCCTGTCCGATTCGGTTATCGACCTGATCGAGTCAGGGAATGTCAACTGCCGCAAAAACATCCACCCCCATGTGATGATCTCCTTTGTTATCGGCAGCAAAAAACTGTATGACTACGTTGACGACAACCCGTTTATCGAGTTCCACCCCACATCAGTCATCAATAATCTGGTCAATATAGCCGCTAACAGCAAAATGGTTTCCATGAATGCCGCCCTGTCCGTTTCGCTGACCGGGCAGGTCAACTCGGACAGTATCGGCACCCATTTTTACAGCGGGGTCGGGGGACAACTTGATTTCACCAAGGGAGCCGCCCTGTCCGAAGGGGGCAAACCCATCATCTGCCTGCCCAGCCTTACCCATGACGGAGAAAAATCACGCATCGTCGCCACGCTGGAACCGGGATCAGGGGTGGTGGTGCCGCGTAGCGACGTGCATTATGTGGTGACCGAATGGGGGGTGGCCTATCTCCATGGCAAGAGCATCAGGGAAAGGGTCATGCTGATGATCGGCATTGCCCATCCGAAATTCCGCAAGGAGCTGCTGGCGGAGGCGATACGGCTGCACTTTGCCTATGAGGACCAGATGCTGCCCCAGACCAAGGACGGGGTGGTGGTGGTCTATCCGGAAAAATTCGAATGGCAGTTCACCACGCGCAACCAGATACCTGTTTTCATCCGACCGGTGAAACCCACGGATGAGAGAATGCTGCAGGAACTCTACTACGAGCTGGATCAGGAGGACCGCAAGCTGCGCTTCTTCTCGCCGAAAAGCACCTTTCCCCACCAGGAGACCCAGTCCGCCGTCAACGTGGACTATGAGTCGGTTTTCGTGCTGGTCGGCCTGGTCGGAACGGCGGACCAGCAGAAAATTGTCTCAATCAGCTCCTATTATCTTGACCGCTCCCACAATCAGGCGGAGATCGCCTTCACCGTGACCAGGCAATATCGCAACCAGGGACTCACCCGTTTCATGCTGCACAAGCTGATTGATGTGGCGCGGGAAAAAGGCGTGGCCGGCTTTAACGGCGAGGTGCTCAAAATAAACGAGGCCATGCTCCATATTTTAAAGACCCTGCCCTATAAGATCTATTTTGAAAGCGAAGAAGACTATCTGCTCTTTCAATTCCAGTTTGAGCAGCTGAAAAAGGATTTTGCTTAACGAGCCTTTGTCATATCTCATCTCTGCAACGGCCGATTCCGCCCGGCCTCCGACTTCACACAGATGCCTTCCCCCTTATGCCATTTCTTGATGATCTGCATGATTGATCGCACATAGGCGCAATCGCATTTGACCGGACACGGTCTGGTTTCACTTTTGATGAGGCAGTGCCCCGGACATCTTTTACTGCCGATGGCACTTTCCTTGTAAACCGGGCCGGAATAGAGATGCTGCAGGTTTTCCACGGCGATAGACAGGGTCGTGCCGCAAGAATGGTTGAAAAGAAACAGGCCCTTGCTCAGATTTTCGAACAGCGCCTGATAACCAATAAGCTGCAGGCACGGGTCTGCCAGGAAATCCGTGCAAGCAAACCATGTTGTCCGGCAGGCCGGGCACTGCTTGAATATCTGCTCCATAGCAAATCCTCGTGGTGATCAGATTGGCGCATTCATTAACCCGCACCAGCGGTTGCACTGGGAAAAATGAGCAAACCGGCCAGAAAAAATATGATTCTGGCGCGAAACATCAAAATATCCCCATTACCCTTTCCATGAATTTACGCTACGCCTCTTATTGCTATGCCAAAATTTAGACAAATGCAAGAAAAAACCCTAACCCGCTGCAGGATTGACATTCTTTTCCCGGCTCAGCCGTTTTTCCTGCAATCTTTGCCCTCTGGCAGGCTGATTATAAAAAAATAGCATGGTGCAAGCAATAAATAAGGATTATAATTATCCGCAATGAATGGCTTCGTTGTTAGCTTAATTTTCTGAATCGAGGATGACCATGAGAAAAAAAATCATACGCCGAGCAGCCTTTATCATATTTGTCGCAACAATTTTCTTGTTTCCTGTCAAACAATTCTCCCCCGTTTTTGCCTATGTCCAGCTTGCCGAGGCGGAACAGGAACCTGATGTTCTGCCGCCCGCACAGGAAGAACAACTGAGAGAGGAAGCGGAAGCCCCCCAGGGCTCGGATGAACAATACGAACCTGATCCGGGTTATGATGAAAACCAGCCACAGGGGCCTTCCGAAGAGTATATCCCTGATCCGGGTTATGACCAAAACCAGCCCCAGGGGCCTTCCGAAGAGTATGTCCCTGATCCGGGTTATGATGAAAGCCAGCCCCAGGAACCTTCCGAAGAGTATGTCCCTGATCCGGGTTATGACGAAAGCCAGCCCCAGGAGCCTTCCGAAGAGTATGTCCCTGATCCGGGTTATGATGAAAACCAGCCACAGGGGCCTGAAGAGGAATACATCCCCGAACAGGGAGAAGATGCTCAGCCGGTGCCCATCAATGAGGAGCAGCAGGCGGAACCTGTAACGATGGGCAACTGAACAGCTGAGCCACATTGTTTTTTTTGCAGGTAAGGCAAGCGTGGTGTTGCAAACATGCGGGTTACCGCAGCCTGGCAACGCCAGTCCTTGGCCGGAGGGAATCAGCCCCTGTAAAAATAATAAACCAGGGCGATGATCACCGCCAGAAAGATGGCGCCCACCACGGCCCAGCGCTGCAGAATCTTCTCCCCCTTTTTCAATCGAGGCTCGATGCGGCGCAGCCAGGTCTCACGGTCCGGACCTGCCGCCGGCCTGAAATCCTTCCCGCTTTTTCCAAAGACCAGCTGCCCGGGCCACCCCTGCACCATCCCCTCCAGCCATTGCCCCACCATCATAACGTCTCCGGCCGGGATGAGTGCTTTCTTCTCATAGACCCCTCGGCCATAATGCCGCCGAGCCATTGCCACCAGCACCCCGAGACCTGCCGGCCACAAGCCGTTCCACAGTGCGGCTGCGGTCAAAAAATGGTCGTACTCCATCGGGCTGCCCGGCCATAACCAGAGGACAGCAGCCACGGCAACCAGATTTGCGGCCCAGGCGAACAGCATCCCCTGCCCCTGTTCTGCTTCCGGCCGGCCGGTTGCCGGACGGATCAGGCTGATGCCGTGATAGAGCAGCAGCATGGTGGCCAGGGCGCACAGGGGCAGCAGAAAGCTTGCCAGGCCGTGCCAGGGTTCAGGGATTGCCACGACAATCTCTTTCATCCCGTACTTGGCGATCGCCCCGCTGGTCAGCGGCAGACCTGCGAGAGACAGGGCCGGCAGCCACAGTCCCACCGACAGCCACCACGGCTTTTTGCCGCCGGTCCATTTTTTCTTTGCCACTCCCACCCCGAGAAAGAGGCTCCCCTTGGCCAGGCCGTGATGCATGGCGTAGAGCGAGACGGCAAGGGTTGTCTGGGCCCAGCGGTCCGGGACCAGCAGACCGCCGCCGACAATGACTGTCATCAGACCCATCTGGCTGATGCTCGAATAGGCCAGCACGGTCTTGGCATCGACCTGGGTCAGGCCGATCACCACCCCATAGAAGGCGGCGGCAAAGCCGGCCACAATGAAAAACTCGCCCCAGAATGGCGCGGCCGCCTGATCCGGGGGCATGAAGCGCAGCCAGCCCAGCAGCCCCGCCTTGATCAGGGCTCCGCTCAGCACGGCGCTGGCCGGCACCGGCGCCACCGGATGGGCCAGGGGCAGCCAGCCATGCAGCGGCAGCGCCCCTGCCTTGATGCCGAAGCCGAAAAAAAGAAGAAGCATCAGCAGGGTATCGGCCCGGCTGGTTTTTATGGCGCTAAAGGCTATTTCCCCGCCTGAATCCCTGGTGACAATGAGCATGGCCATAAAGAGCAGCACCTCACCGATTACCGTCAGCCCCAGATAAATCCGGCCGGCCCGCATCGCCTCTCCGGTGCCGTGATGCACGATCAGCCCATAAGCGGCAAAACTCATGAGGGAGAAAAAAAGATAAAACCCCAGCACGCCCTGGGACAGGATAAGTCCGAAGTTGCCGCTCATGGTAAAAAGGAAATAGCCGAAAAAACGGTATTTTTTTTCGTCCGCGGCCAGATAATCGCGGCCGAAGATGCCGGCGACCAGCCAGAGAAAGGAGGTGAAAAACAGAAAGATCTGGCCAATGCGGTCCAGGCCGATCAGGCTGCCCATAAAAAACCAGGGGACCTCTACCGCTATGGCCGACGGTCCGTAAAGCGAGGCCAGCAAGGCCGGCAGCGGGGCCCAGGCAACCATGCTGAAGGCTAGTCGCCGGCAAGCCGGGACCATCAGTCCCAGGGCAATGACCAGGGGAAACCCCGGGCCCAGGGAGAGCAGCAGAACCTGCAGTTCGGGAAGCACCTGCTGTCCAGTCATGGTCCGTACTCCAGGCCTATGATCAGTTTCACCCAGGCCAGGGGACTTATCTGGGCATTGGCCAGCAGACCCACGGCAACCACCAGAAATGCCGTCACCAGGGGCGGTACCAGGAGCATCCAGTGGGTTTCCAGCCGGGCCGTCGTCCCCTGTTCGGACCAGGTGCTTTCCTGGGGCTTAAACCAGGCTTGGATAAGGATGGGCAGAAAATATGCGGCATTGAGCACGGTGCTCACAGCAAGTATTGCCACCACCCACATCTTGTCTGCCTCCAGGGCACCCATGCCCAGGTACCACTTACTGACAAAACCGGCCATGGGGGGAAAGCCGATCATGCCCAGCGCCCCGACACTAAAGGCCGCCATGGTCAGCGGCATGCGCCGGGCAATTCCCCGCATTTCGCTGATGCGATGAACCCCCAGTGTTTCCGCCAGATTGCCGGCGCAGAAAAACAGGGTGATCTTCATCAGCCCCTGATGGACGAGATGGACCAGACCTCCCATGGCAGCCAACGGCCCGGCCACACTGACCCCGAGAATGATATAGGACAGCTGGCTGACGGTGGAATAGGCCAGCCGCTTTTTGAGATCATCCTCCCGCAGGGCGCACAGTGATCCGTAGATAATCGACAGCGAGGCCAGGATGGCAAGCGGCAGCAGCAGATTGAGGCCCGCGGCAAATGGCACCCCGTACACATCGTGGACAATGCGGATGATGCCGAAGACCCCGGCCTTGACCACGGCCACGGCATGGAGCAGGGCGCTGACCGGGGCCGGGGCCACCATGGCCCGGGGCAGCCAACCGTGCAGCGGCACCAGCGCTGCCTTTACCCCCAGGCCGGCGATGAACAGGAAAAAAATGACAATAAGCTGCAACTCATGGGTTGCTGGGACCGCGGCGGCAGCAGGCGGCCCGCCGAACGCAACCGGTCCGGCCAGCACCTGCAGCCAGGCCACGGCAACGAGCAGCACCGCCCCGCCGGACAGGGTGTAGGCGAGGTAAACCCGGCCCGCGGCCAAGGCTTCCCTGGTGCCGCGATGGGTGACCAGGGGATAGGTGGTCAGGGTCAGCAGTTCGTAAAAAAGAAAAAAGGTAATAAGATTGCCGGCCAGGGCAATGCCCACGGTCACGGTGACGCAGATGCTGAAGTAGCCGAAAAACTGCCGCCTGTTGGGCGACTGCTCCAGATAACCCACGGCATAGATGGTGGTCAGCAGCCACAGCACGGTGGACAGGGTGGAAAACAGGGCAGCCAGGGGATCTGAGTTCAGGGCCAGCTCAAGACCGGGCAACAGCTGCCAGCGCACGGCAAATTGGCGGCCCTGGTAGATGCCGATAATCATCACCAGGATGAGCAGCAGTTTGAGAAAGGCGCCGCCCAGGTTGAGGAAGGTCCGCGGTCGATTGCTTTTCTCCGGCAGGGCAAAGATGATCAACCCCGGCACCAGGGAACTGAGAAGAATCATGACCAGCAGCAGCCCACCCCAGTTCATGGCATCACCTCCAGGCAGGCATGGATGGGAACCGGGCAGCCGGCTTCCAGCAGGCCCAGAGGGTAGCCGGCCAGCAGGCCAAGGATCATGGCCAGCACCGCCAGCAGCACGGCGGGCCACTCCATGACCGGCGGTATTGACCCGCGCCTGGAGGAAAAAGACGCTTTGAAAACAAGAAGATGGCAGGCGATCCGGTAGACATAGCCAGCAGCCAGCAGACTGCCGATGACCAGCATGATCCCCCACCACCATTGCCCGCTGGCCAGGGAAACGCCGAGCAGCAGCCATTTGCCGAGAAAACCGCCGCTGGGGGGAAAACCCATCAGGCTGACCCCTGCCAGCACAAAGGCAAAGGAGGAGACCGGCAGCACTTCCTTGATGCCGTCCAAGTCATCTATCCGGTCATGCCCGGCCTTGAGGAAGATGGACCCGGCCGCCATGAACATGGCTGATTTGGCGCAGGCATGGGCCATGATAAGCAAAATAACCGCCTCCCGTGCCGAAGGGCCGGGATCAAGCCGGATCAGGGGCAGGGCGATGAACAGATATCCGAGCTGCGCCACGGTGGAATAGGCGATCAGCATTTTCAGTCTTTTCTGCAGCAGGGCCTGCACCGCGCCCCACAGCACGGCACCGCAGCCCAGCACTCCAAGCAGGACGTAGGCTGCAAACGGCAGGACCTGAGCAAAAACCTCGCCCCACAGACGCAGTATGAGATAGAACGATGCCTTCACCACCAGCCCGGATAAAATGGCGCTCACCGGGGCCAGGGCATTGGCATGGGCCGGCGGCAGCCAGAAATGCAGGGGGAAGAGCGCGGTTTTCAGCAGCAGGCCCGTGGTCAACAGGGCCAGGCTCACCCACAGGAGAGGGGCCGGGCTGACAAGACGGGAAAGAGCTGTCATATCCAGGATGCCGTAGCTGCGATAGAGCAGGGCCACGCCAAAGAGGTAGCAGCACGACCCGAGCAGACTGACCAGCAGGTAACGCATGGCGGCAAGCCGGGCCGCCGGTTTGCCCGAGAGTGCGGTGAGCACCACCGCGGCCAGGCCGATTATCTCCAGGGTGACGTAGATGTTGAACAGATCGGCGGAGAGAAACAGGCCGTTCAAGGCGGCCCACAGCAACAGCCATACCGGCCAGAAGTAAGCCCGCTGGTGCCCATGACGGTTTATTTCCCCGGCCGAGCCGATACGCAGGGAAAAATACCCCTTGGCATACATGCTGACGCTAAGCCCGGTCACGGCGGTCATGGCAACCAGCAGCACACTCAGGCCGTCGATGCTGAAATTGATGCCCAAGGGGGCCTGCCAGCCGCCGATGGCATAGCGCAGCGGACCGGAATGGACAAAGGAAAGGGTCATCCCCAGTCCGGCCAGGGCATTGAGCCAGGCAGCCAGGGGGCCGAGGAAGGTAACCAGGGAACTTCTGACAAAACAGATGATGGCAAAAAAAAGCGGCACAACCACGAGACATACTGCCCAGAATGGGGTATCAGGCATCCGTCCGCCCCCTCTGCTCTCTTTTCCTTTTCTGCAACAACAGGGCCCGGTTGGTTGTTTCCTGCACCAGACAAACCAGCACCAGGGCCACTGCCGTGGTACTGATCGAGACTAAAATACCGGTCAGCACCATGGCGTGGGGCACCGGATCGATCAGGGCCTGGTCCGGACCGTAAGCCCCGACGATCATGATGAGAAAAATCCCGCTGGACATGAGATTTGCCGCGAGAATCTTGCGCAGCAGATGGGAGGAGCGTATCAGGCCGTGCAGGCCGATAGCAAAAAGCGCCAGACCGGAAAAATTATAGAGAAAAATGGTGCTCATGCACCCTCTCCATTTTTTACTTTCGTGTCTGCGCTTTTATCAACGATTGCCTCCCGGGCAGCAGGCTCATGGGGTCTGCCCCCGGCATAGAGGGCCGCCAGGGTGACGCCGATGGAAACCGCGGTTGCCGATTCGATGAGCAGAATCCAGGAACCGGCGCTCTGGCGCGGATACTCCAGCAGGTTGCCGCCGATGGACATACAGGCAACGGCTGACAGGAGAAAAAGAAGAGGACCGAGCACCAGGGCCCAGCGCAGCAGAGTCGATGGTATTTGCCTTACCACCGTCACATTGGCCAGCAGCAGCAATACTCCGGCTGCAGCCAGCACCGCCCCGCCCTGGAAGGCTCCGCCTGCCCTGCTGCTGCCGATCCACACCAGATAGCCGGCAACGGTGATCATCAGCGGCACCAGCAGCCGCACCAGGGTGGCCAGCACCGGGCCGGGAACTTTCTCCTGTGGCGTCTGTCGGACCCGGGTCAGCGACCAGACCCCCAGAGCTGCAAGAAAGAGGACCATCACCTCAAGCAACGTATCGTAACCTCGGAAATTCAGCAGCACGGCGGTTACCCGGCTCTGCACCCCGCTTTGCCCCATCTGCCCCGCCACGGCCGGTCCGAGTCTCCCCGGCGCTACCGGAGTTTTCAGCAGCGCTCCGCCCAGCAGCAACAGAAAAACAGAAAGGAGAAATAAGGCCAGGACATAGGCAACCGGCTTTGATTTTCTTCTCTTTTCCGGGGGCAGGTTTTGCTCCTCCTCTCTCTTTTCGGCATAATCAAGCCGCCTCTCGGAATCCCGCAGGCGTTCCAGGCGGCGCAGGGCCGACAGAAAGAGCGCACCGGTGAGCCCTGCGCCGATGGCCGCTTCGGCCAGGGCCACATCAGGGGCATGCAGCCGCACCCAGGCCAGAGACATCAATAAGCCCAGCGAGATGAAAAGCACCACCGCCCGGAAGAGATTCGGGCTGGCCAGGAGACGCCAGCCAAGCCACGGCAGGACAAGCGCCAGCATTATATCAAAAATTCCCATTGCGTCCGTCATGATCGGGACCAGGGTTGTATCTTTTTCCGCAGGGCGGCCCGGGCCACCAGATGGCAGGAGGCGGAACTGGCGACCAGCACCAGCAGCCAGATAAGCAGCAGCCTGGCCACCGTATTCCATTGCTCTGCCTGCAGGGCCAGGCCGAGCACCACAAAACCCAGCCCCACATTGTCCGCCTTGGTCAGGGCATGCAGCCGGGTATAGATATCGGGAAACCGCAACAGGCCAATGGTGCCTGAGACAAAAAACGGAATCCCGATCAGGATGCAAATTGTGCCGAGATTATGCAAAAATGCCATTTCCCCTCCCTCATTTACCTCTCTGTCCCGCCCCAGGTGCGCAGGGCGAAGGCCACGGCGGCCAGCGCCGCCAGCAGGGCAAAGACCAGGGCAATATCCTGCAGAACCAGCCAGTCCAGCCCCTTGGACAACAGCAGCAGTATTGCCACGCCGCAAGTGCCGAAGAGCTGGGCGGCGAGCATGCTGTCCGCGGCGGTCGGCCCGCGGAGAATTCGCAGCAGCCCGGCTACAATGGCAGACAGCAGACACAGGGCCGCCGTGGAATAAAGCCAGTTCATGGTCTGCCCCCTGCCACCCGGATGCCGAAGAGGGCGGCAACCCTTCTTTCCAGGTGATGCACTGTGGACCAGACCGGCATATCCCGATCAATGGTATGGATGGTGATGCATTGCTCATGAAAATCCGCGCTGATCGTGCCGGGCAGCAGACTAATGCAGTTGATCAGCAAAACCTGCTGGGGCACTTCGGGGAGACTGACCTGATAACGCACCAGTCCGGGATTCATGGGCATGGCAGGCGACAGGGCGCGGCGCATGACATCGCAGCCACCCCAGAAGGACAGATTGACAAAAAATGGAATAAAGCGGAGAAGACCGAGAAAACTGACCGGGCAGGGTTGTTGGGGAGCAAAAAGCAGACTGCAGAAGGTTGCGGCAAGGATGGTTGGCAGACCGATAATCCAGTTTTGCCAGTCAAGACCAGCCAGCACGCACCATAAGACGGAAAAAAGCAACAGCCTGACAAGCAATCTGCCGAGCAGGATGGTGGACGGAAAGCTGATGCAAGAGAATTTTCCGGGCATGCTCAACCTCTTGGTAACTGGTCACTCTTTGGTGCAACCGGGATTGTGCATAAACAGGTTAGCACAATTTCTCCTGACAGGAAATTACTTTCTCCGCAATTTTTACTTTTTAATTCAATTGGTTAATGTTATGTCTGGCGATCAGGCCACTGACAAAAGAGACAAAACAGCGCGGGAGCTGTGGCAAAGCCCGGGCAAATTATAGTATAGTGGCAGATTATGAGTTCCACGCAAACCCCACCACAAACCGCTGTTGACGCTACGCAGGCCCCCGGCGACGACATCATTGTCCAAGTCAACGGCCTCAGCAAATTCTTCGGCAGCCGCTGCGCGGTGGACAATATCAGCTTTGCCATCCGCCAGGGGGAATGCGTCGGTTTCCTGGGCCCGAACGGGGCGGGTAAGACCACCACCATCAACATGCTGCTGGGCCTGGTTGAAAAAAGTGGCGGGACAATGTGCATCATGCACATGGACATCCCCGGACAGCACCAGGAGGCAAAACGCCTCATAGGGGTCGTGCCCCAGACAGACAGCCTTGACCCGGATCTGACCGTGGAAGAGAACCTGCTGACCTATGCCAGCTACTTCAATATCACCGGCAAAAAGGCCCGGGCCAGATCCGCCGATCTCCTGCAATTTTTCGCCCTGGCCAACCGTCGAAAAGAGATCATCGAGCACCTCTCCGGGGGCCAGCGCCGCCGCCTGCTCCTGGCAAGGGCACTGATCAACGAACCGAAACTGCTCATCCTGGATGAGCCCACAGTGGGTCTTGATCCCCAGGCCCGCCATCTTATATGGGAACGTCTCGAAATCCTGCAGCAGCAAGGCACCACCATGCTGCTCACCAGCCATTATCTGGACGAGGTGGAACACCTGAGTAACCGGGTGCTCATTCTCGACCACGGCAAAATCGTGGCCCAGGGTGTTCCCCAGCAGTTGATTACGGAATTGGTGGGCATTGATGTCTTTGTCATTGAGGGCACGGTTGCGGAACTCAACGCCCTGGAAAAATCCTTCAAACAGTGTCAGGCAACCACGGAACGGGTGAACGACAAACTGTATGTCTACACCCAGGAGGATTGCAGCCGGCTGGAATCCCTGCTGAAAAACTCCCGCAGTTGGTTGCGGCGGCCGGCAAACCTGGAAGACCTTTTTATTCAACTCACCGGCAGATCATTAAGGGAATCATGAAGCACCTGCGTTTCTGGACTCTGTGGCTGCGCAACAGCCGGGTGTGGCGCAAGCATGTCATGGCCACCCTGATCGGCAATCTGGGTCAGCCCCTGCTCTTTCTGCTGGCCATGGGCTACGGCCTGGGCCGCGAGATGCAGACCATCGACGGCCTCACCTACCTGCAGTTTCTGGCACCCGGCCTGGTCACCTCCTCGGTCATGTACAGTGCCGCCTTTGAAACCACTTACGGCTCCTATACCCGGCTTACCATGCAGAAAACTTACGAGGCCATTCTCATGACCCCCCTGGGCATTACGGATATCGCCCTGGGGGAGATCTTCTGGGGCGCCAGCAAAGGGTTGCTGTCAGCCATCATCATGCTGGCAATGCTGCCCCTGTTCGGGGTCTGGCCCTCGATCTGGACCATTGCCCTGCTGCCCGTGCTGTTCATGTCCGGGGTCTTTTTCGCCGCCTTCGGACTGATCATGACCGCGCTGGCCGGCAGCTATGAATTCTTCAATTATTTTATTTCGCTTGTCCTGACCCCGCTTTTTCTCTTTTCCGGCATCTTCTTTCCGCTCAAGACCATTGCCCCGTCGGGCCGGATCTTTTTTGAGCTGCTGCCGCTCACCCCCATCGTCACCCTCTCCCGCATGTTCTGCTACGGCCAGTTCCATGAACCGTGGCTGCTCAAAATAGCGGGTTCATTTCTCCTGACCCTCTTTACCTGCTGGCTGTCCGTCATTTTTTTGCGCAAACGGCTGATCCAGTAATGCAATTGCCGGGGAAAACCGCGCCCAACCCGCCCACCGAGAAAAATCCCGGCAGGAAGAAGAAATATATTTGTATTGATTTTATCGATCATTGTACGAAAAATTTAACATAATCCAAGGAACGACTGCATGCCTCCCGCCAAACAACCTTTTAAACGATTTCCCAGCGCCCAGGAAGACGCCCAGGCGTCAAACATCTACACCCCCTGCCCGCAGACGGCCTCTCCCAGCTACAAACTCTCCTATACGGATTCAGATTTTATCATGCGTGATGAACTGCGGCCGGTGCGGCTGCAGCTGGAACTCATGAAGCCTGAGCTTCTCCAGCAGGAACACGGCATCAAGGCCACGGTTGTGGTGTTTGGGGGAAGTAGGGTGCCCCATGAGGAAACCGCCCAGCAAAGGCTAAAAGAGGCTGAAAAGATGGCCGAAAGCGATCCGACAAATGAGATGTTCAGCAAGAGGGTAACGGCAGCCAGACGGATTGTCGCAAAGTCACACTATTACGAAGAGGCCAGAAAGCTCGGCAGAATTCTCTCGGAGACCTGCCACGCCAGGACCGGCTGCAAACTGGTGGTCATTACAGGCGGCGGACCTGGCATCATGGAGGCGGCCAACCGCGGCGCCTTTGACGCTGGCGCCAAGACCATCGGGCTTAATATCGTCCTGCCCCATGAGCAGGCCCCCAACCCCTATATCACCCCGGAGCTGAGCTTCCAGTTCCATTACTTTTCTATCCGCAAGATGCATTTTCTCATGCGGGCCCAGGCCCTGGTCGCCTTTCCGGGAGGTTTCGGCACCCTTGACGAACTCTTCGAGACCCTTACCCTGATCCAGACCAAGAAAATCAAACCGCTACCGGTGCTCCTCTTCGGCCGGCAATTCTGGGAAAAACTGATCAATTTTGATTTTCTGGTGGAGGAAGGGGTCATCGCGCCGGAAGACCTTGATATCTTCCAATTCGTGGACACGGCGGAAGAGGCGGGACGGATTATTTTCGACTCTTTCAACGCGGACGACCGGTATTGACCGGCAATCCACCTTTCTGACCTAGTACATCTTACTGGAACAGGTGAAAATCTTTCATCGCGGGCATGGCCTCAGCGGCTGACCATGGTCAGGGCCTGCGCCGGACAGGCATTGCGGCACAGGCCGCAGCCGAAACATTGCTCACGGTCGACCACCGCCTGAAACCCGCCGGCTACCTGGCTGCTGGAGATGGCTGAGAATTGGCAGGCTGCGGCGCATGTGCCGCAGCCATTGCACAGCTCTTCGTCCACCGCGGCCACACACTCTCCCCGGAACATGGTTTCCACATCAAGGGACAGGGTGCGCAGACCGAGACAATCGCCGGGCTGGCAGTTGCAGATGGCCCCGATAAAGGGGGTCATCATGGTCCAGATGGTGTGCACCGAGCCGGATTTATCCAGTTCCTCCATCTGGGCAATGGCCTGCTCCGGGTTCAGGGATTCCAGCCCCTCATCCTGGGCCAGGCCGAAATAGCCCATGTCAAGCTCACCGTACCAATGGTCCGGGGTATAGCTGACGCTGTAACAGCAGCGGTTTTCCTTTTTCATGGCCGCCCAGCGGCAGGCGCAGGGCATGCGGACCACGGTGGCGGCCTTGCCGACTATTTCCCGGATGTCCTCAATGGTCACCACCTGGCCGAAATGCTCCTCCCTGGCCCTGGCCACCATCTGGTTGACCAGCCGCTGGGGCAGGGCCTTTTTCTTCTGAAAGAGAACCTCCAGACGGCCCAGGGTGACAATGCCCTCCTCAATGGTGGACTGAAAAAAATCCTTGATGTATTTCCGGCGCCGCAGGTCCGCCAGCAGATCATTGGCATAATTGGCGGCATTCTTGAACCAGACCTTGCCATCCCCGTGCTTGGTGCAGAATTCACACATTCCCCAGTCCTTTCAGCAGGCAGCCTTGCCCTTTTCCCCGTTGAGAATCCGGCCGAATGCCGCGCTCAGTTCATGGATTTTGTATGGTTTTGGCACCACCCCGCAGAATCCGTATTCTTTGTAGTTGGCCATGATCGGATCATTGGCGTAACCGCTTGACACCACGGCCTTGACGCCGGGATCAATGGCCAGCAGTTTCATGATCGCCTCCTTGCCGCCCATGCCGCCGGCAATGGTGAGATCCATCAGCACGGCATCAAAGGGCCGGCCTTCTTCCTTCGCCTTGACATAAAGCTCGATCGCCTCACTGCCGTCCTTGGCCGCCGCGGTTTCACAGCCGATGTAACCCAGCATCTCAATGGCTATCTCCCGGACGATTTCCTCATCATCCATGATCAGCACCCGGCCGTGGCTGGCGATGCTTGTTTCCGCCTCCGCCTGCCGGACAGGGGCCGCCTTGTCGGTGGCCGGCAGATAGATGGTGAAGGTCGACCCTTTGCCGAGCTCCGAATCAACGTTGATTATCCCGTCATGTTTTTTGATGATTGAGTAGGCGATGGTCAGGCCGAGTCCGCTGCCTGCCCGCTTGCTGGAGAAATAGGGATCAAAGATCTTGGCGAGATGCTCCCTCGGTATGCCGGCCCCTTCATCCTGAAAGGCGAGCTCTACATATCTGCCGGCGGGCAGGGGAAGCAGATTATGGGGGGCAATTTCGACATTTCCGGCCCGGATGGTCAGGATGCCGCCGGAAGGCATGGCCTGGGTGGCATTGATCACCAGATTCTGGGTCACCTGGCTGAGCTGCCCCTCATCCACCTCAATGGGCCACAGGTTGTCTGCCAGGTCATAGACACACTTCACCGGTGAGCCGCGCAGGATAAAACTGGTGGAGTCCTTGATCAGTTCGGAGATGGTGGTGGTTTTCTTGATCGGCGCCCCCCCCTTGGAGAAGGTGAGCAGCTGCTGGGTCAGGGTCCTGGCCTGCAGGCAGGCCTTTTCCGTCATTTCCAGCCGTTTGTACACCTCGTCCTGGGGGTTGAGATACATTTTGGCCAGCGAGATATTGCCCAGGATGGCGGTGAGCAGGTTGTTGAAATCGTGGGCAATGCCGCCGGCAAAGACCCCTACCGATTCCAGCTTCTGGCCCTTGAGCAGCTCCTCTTCCAGCTTCTTTTTTTCGGTGACATCGCGGAAGATGCACTGGGTGGAAACCGGTTTGCCATCCTGGAACTTGCAGCAGGCATTGCCCTCGATAATGATCTTTTTGCCATCCTTGGAGACAAAAACCGTGTCTATATAGTGCACATCCTCTTCCGAGATGACGCTCTGGAAGGTCTTCCGGCAATGCTCACGACAGTCAGGAGAGATGAGATCAAAGATGGACAGCCCGTCGATTTCCTCCTCAGAGTAGCCGAAGGTCTGCCGCCAGGCCTTGTTCACATATTGCAGCCGGCCGTCAGGCCGGACGATCTGGATCAGATCATGGGCATTTTCAAAAAGATCCCGGTATCTCCGTTCACTCTCGCGCAGGGCCACTTCGTTGCGGTTCCGCTCGCTGATATCCCTGAAGATGCCGGTCATGGCTACGGGTCTGCCGTCCACGAACCGTGTCCGGCAGCGGGCCTCCACCACTATTTTTCTGCCGTCCTTGCCCACAAAGATTGTTTCATTGCGATCAAGGGGCTGGCCGTCAAGCAGACATTGAAAGATGATGCCGCACTTGGCCCGACACGATTCATCAACAATATCCATCAGTTTCAATCCGGCGATATCCTCCTGGCGAAAGCCCAGTGCCTCTCGCCAGGCCTGATTGACGTATAAGAAGCTGCCATCCGGGGTGACACTATGAATGAGATCGCTGGCATTATCCACCAGATCACTGTAGCGCTCCACGGATTCCTCCAGGGCAAGGATGGTTTCCTGACGCGCCCTGTTCTGCTGCTCCAGCTGCCGGACTCTATTTTCTAACTGTTCGTAAGTTGGTTTCCCATCCATCAAGCAAATCTCCGCTATAGACTGCCTGTCCACGAGCAGACAGTCATTTTTTGACATTGATGCAGAATACTCACCACCCCATACCCCACCCCATCATCCGGAAAAATCAGCGCATGGCTGATGCTGTTACCGCTGCTATTACTGCATAACGGGCCAGCTTGCCAGCAAAAACCAGCAGGGAAAACAGGATGAAATTGATGCGCAATGCTCCACCCGCCAGGCAGAGCGGATCGCCGATTACCGGAAGCCACGAAAAAAGCAGGGACCATGAACCGTAGCGACGGTAAAAAAACTGTGCTCTGGCAAGGCTGGCCTCGTCAATTCGCATGACCTTTTTTATCAAAAAACCAGCGCCCCACAGACCGACAAAATAGGTCGTGCAGGCGCCGAGATAATTCCCTGCCGTGGCAACTGCCACCACATATTCGGGCTGATAACTCTTCAGGATGAGTGTCACCACCAGCCATTCCGAACCCAGCGGAATGACGGTGGAAGCCAAGAAACTGAGCAGGAATAAGGCCGGCAGGCCATGATCGGCAAGGAAATTCTCCAAGGGGATTACCAGTAGGCTCGCGGTTTTACCTTAAACAGTCAGATCGCTCTGCATGCCGTGCGCCTGTTCAGTCGAAAATCAGACGGCCAGTTGCAGAATTTCAGCAATCACTTCCTTGCTGTATGTATCCCCGATGCCCCACAGGGTGGCCAGTGCCGCAGCATTTTCCGCGATCATGCCGATATCCCCGGCCGGGATATCGGCGTCCTGTAAACGGATCGGGGCACCAATGGCGGCAAACCACACTTCCAGGGCGCTTATCCCCGCTGCAGCTCCCTCAATCCCGAAAACCTCCCGGGCAAAGCGGGCAAAACGTTCAGGCGCTTTTAACGAATACCACTTCATCCAGGCAGGCATGACGATGGCCAGCCCGGCCCCATGGGCGATATTGTAGATGGCACTGAGAGAATGCTCTACCATATGGTTTGGAAAACTATACTCCTTGAGCCCGGCCGTGGTCAAACCGTTCAGCGCCAGGGTCGCCGCCCACATGAATTCCGCCCTGGCTGCGTAATTATCAGGCTCCTGCATGATCACATTGTTGGTCTCAATCACGGTCTTAATGATGCCTTCAACCAGTCGGTCCTGCAGATGGGAACCTGCCTGCCTGGTAAAATAACCTTCAATCACATGGGCAATGGCATCCACCGCACCAAAGGCCGAATAGCTGAGGGGCACGGTGCAGGTCAGCTCAGGGTTGAGAATGGACACCCTGGGATAGACATGGGGAGAACCGATATTATATTTCTGCTTTGTCTCTTCGTTGGTAACCACCGCATTGCCGTTCATTTCGCTGCCGGTGGCGGCCAGGGTAATCACCGTAAAGACCGGCAGGGCCCTGGTGACTTCCTTGCCGGTGAAATAGTTCCAGACATCGTCATCTGCCAGGACGCCCACCGCAATGGCCTTGCTTTCATCAAGCACCGACCCGCCGCCAACGGCCAGAATGGCATCCACCCCTTCCCGCTTTGCCAGTTCCACCCCTTGCCTGGTATGGGAGATGACCGGATTTGACACCACCCCGCCGAATTCCGCATAATTGATGCCGTTTTTTTTGAGACTTGCCGTAATGCGATCAAAAAGGCCGGAGCGTTTAATCGAGTTCTGCCCATAGACAAACAGCACCTTGCCCATCCCGGCACTTTTCAGTTCCTCACCGATTGATTCTTCCTTTTTGCGGCCAAAGACAATCTTCGTCGGATTGTGAAAGACAAAATCAAACATAGCAAACTCCTTTTCCAGCAACAATTATCATCATTGATTACCTATCTATTCTTGCGGGCCAATATACTATAGCCGGCAATTCATTTCATCTTTTAAGCAAAAACTTATCTTTACCGGCACACGGCACAAAAAAAAGGTCATTTATCCGGCCAAACTTCTGATAAAATTCCTGCAGCGCTAACGTGATAAGGGAAGAAAATTGAAATCGGCTAACCCCCATCTCCGCAAGCGGGAACAACAATGCATGAAAGTTCGCGGGGTAGGATGCATTACGCGCTGGGGAAAGGACTTTCGGATAAATGCATTTGCAAAACCAAAGCAACTTCAAACAACAACAGGGGGGATAAAACTGAAGGAGTATTCCTGTAGCTCAACCCGCAATCAGGACAATGGGCTGCAAATGATACATTCCCACGCCATGACGACTCCGCTCACCACCGAACATGATCGTCCAGACAGCGGCCGCTATCAGAAACAGGACAAGCAGAATGAAAACAAAATCACCTTTTTTCATGGTCAGCAACTTGATGGCTTGGGAAAAAATCCTCTGCCAACCGCTGCTGATCTTATCATGATTTGCATCTTTTCTTTGGCCATAATTTTATAATATTCATTATCTTTTTCACATGAAAACATTCGCAGCCGGCTTGGCAATCCTGCTCGCCATCCTCATGGAGACAGTATTCCGGGTTTATTTCTTCATTCGTCATGTTTTCTATGTAAACAGGTAGTTGATGCAAATCCTGAAATTTGTTTACCGGTACAGCCAGGGTGGTACCACAGTTATGATTAAAAAGGATAAATCCAGCTTCCAGAGCAGTGTCAAACGAAACCTGGTAACCGACAAGGCTGATGGTCGGATCAAATAAAAAAATTGCTTTATCGATCCACTTCTTGCCGCAAGCGGTACATTTTTTAAAGATTGAATTTGCCATCTGTCCGATCCAAAAAAATATATTTAAATTCGCAAAAGTGCCTTCTGTCTATTTTTAATAATAGTTATTATTTATTAAGAATCAAGCAAAACCTCTTCTTGCACAAAAATAACTGGGGTAACCTAGTGCCGTAAGGAAACGAATGAGGAAACAAAATTTCGGTAAAAGGAATAACAATGGGAGCAAAAGGCAGTTTATAAGTCTCCCGCCCTTCCGGCTTCATGCTTATTTTTGCTCTTGACAACAGGAAATATTGCACTAATACATACTTAATATCAGATAGTTATGGCAATTGATGTGGAAACAACTACAATACGCAAAAAATGCCTAAAACCAGCCGGCCCCGCAGTCGCTCTGCCGGGTTGTTGGCCGACTGTGCGACACGGCGCGGCAAAACCATGCTATCTATTTAAAAATACACCAAGGACTACGAATATGAGCAACAACACCTCAACTCCCGTCTGCTCCCAGGCAGGTCACAGGATTCCCTTTAGCCACCTCATCCTGGGCCCGGCCTTATTGTTCATGCTTTTCTTCTCAGGTTGCGCAACCGTCGGCCGGGACTTCCCTGCTTACCAGGTTCCCCGGATCAAAATCGGGGAAACAACCCAGACTGATATACGTTCCATGTTCGGGCCTCCATGGCGGGTCGGCGTAGAAGACGGCACGAAAACCTGGACTTACGGCAAATACCGGTATGGGCTTTTTGCTGAGACGAGCACTCAGGACCTGGTGGTCCGCTTTAACGACGATGGCATTGTCACCTCATACACATACAATACCACCGAACCATCAAGATAAATTGTGGCAAGGAAGCTGTGCGGACCTGAGTGAACAACAGGGAGGGCACTACTTTCCAGGCTGCGTGCCCAGGCGGTTACAGATTCTCATCAAGCTCTCTTGATCCAGACAGCTGCGGCCATGATCAACCAGCCCAACATAAAAGCTATTCCTCCGGCGGGGGTTGTATAACCGGTATGCATGCCGGAGAAGGCCAACAGATAAAGACTGCCGCAAAAAAGGAAAATTCCCGCCAGGAAAAGCCCGCCCGCCACCTGCAGCAATCTTAAATGTTTCGGCCAGTGGATGATCGCCCCGGCAACGGCGACAAGGGCTAAGGCATGATACATCTGATAGCGCGCGGCCTTGGCAATCCAGCTTGCCTGCTCTTCAGTCAAAAATGAGGCACCGCCATGAGCAGCGTATGCTCCCGCAGCAACAGCAACTGCTGCCAGTAAAGAGCCAAGTGAAAAGAAAACACGTTCCATTGAAATACCTCTTCGTCAGACACATTAAATTTGATTTTTCGGTGAATGCATGCTATCCAAAAGGCCAAAACATTTTTGGGGTTTTTTACCCATCTGCCACTCTATCGGCGAGGTGAGAGTCGGGGAATATTCTCTTTGCCTGCTGGAATTTTTCCCGCCAGCGTATATCACCATATGCATAGAAAAACATGATTTTAGCAACTATTCATCTTTAAAATGCAAGGCAAATTGACCCAAGCTGAATAATTCATGAAGGCAGATGCATGCCTATCCGGTTAGCACAGGTTGGCTTTGGGGGTATGATTCTGGCATGTCGGATATACCTCCGTACTCTGTTGAAGTTTCAGCAGCTCTTCCCTGATGAGACGGCCTGCGCCCGCTATCTGAAGCGTATCCGGTGGCCCGAAGAATCCTGCGGAACCAGACGAACCTGTGCTAATCGGATAGGCATG